>JAIXVL010000205.1 GCA_027483045.1 Lysobacteraceae bacterium | reverse complement strand
GATGTTCATGCGGATTCGCATGAGTCCTTGCAGTCCGCGCTCGGAGACATTCAGATCAATGGCGACGGACTGACGCGCGATGATTGGTTGGACCTTCTGATGACGCATCGCCTTCAGCCGTCATTCGATGCCGATGCCATTACCGTGATCCATGACTATCCGGCGAGCCAGAGCGCACTGGCGCGGATTCGCCCGGGCAACCCGCCCGTGGCCGAACGCTTCGAGCTTTACCTGGGGCCGTTGGAGCTCGCGAATGGGTATCACGAGTTGAACGATGCGGCAGAGCAGGCTCAGCGCTTCGAGCGCGATCTGGCAGTACGCCATGAGCGTGGCGCGCTTAGCCCCCCGATCGACAAGCACCTTCTGCAGTCCTTACCGCAGCTACCGAACTGCGCGGGTGTGGCGATGGGGGTGGATCGCTTGGCGATGGCGCTACTGGGCACTGACCGCATCGCGGATGTGTTGGTTTACGATTTTTCCCGAGCCTGAACCGCAGGCATCGAAGGTCTGGATCGGCGTCGCCAAAAGGCGTCTGTTGCCCAGCAGTTCATTTGCGTTTTTCAATGCTTGAGTTGCACACCATCTCCCGGGAGGGGAGCCAACATGAGTCTGTCTCGCATTGCCGCCACTGCGTCCGTTGCCCTGCTTGCCCTTGCTGCTTCGCCTGTGTCGAAGGCTCAGTACGGTGGCGATTACCCGCAATCCTTTGAGTGCTCGAGTAACGATCAACGCACCGTGTACTGCGACGTGGATACCCGCGGCGGTGTTCGTCTGATCCGCCAGCAGTCGCGCGCGGCCTGTATCGAAGGCCGCAGTTGGGGCTGGGATCGTCGTGGTGTTTGGGTGTCGCAAGGGTGTCGCGCCGAGTTCGAAACCGGTGGTTTCGGCGGCCGCCCTGGCTACGGCGGACCCGGATATGGTGGTCCCGGTTATGGCGGTGGCCAAGGTCGCGTGACCTGCGAAAGTCGCAATCAAGGCGTGAGTTACTGCGATATCGAGTCGCGTGGCGGCGTGGTGTTGGTGCGCCAGCTGTCGCGCGCAGCGTGTATCGAAGGGCGCAGCTGGGGCTGGGACCGCCGTGGCGTGTGGGTCAGCGAAGGCTGCCGCGGTGAATTCGAATCGCGTGGCGGCGGCGGTGGCTGGGGCGGACCCGGAGGCGGTTGGGGTGGTCCCGGCGGCAACGCGCCGCGCACGGTGCGCTGCGAGTCCAGCAACGGCAACACGCGTTACTGCGATATTGGTTATGCGCGAAGCGTGGAATTGACCCGCCAGCTGTCGCGTGGAGCCTGCATCGAAGGCCGCAGCTGGGGTCGTGACCGCCGCGGCCTGTGGGTCGCTAACGGCTGTCGCGGGGAATTCGCGATTTGGTGACCCGCTTGGCCCCGGCACTTGCTGGGGCCTTTTGGGTTCGCGCGGCACGTTTCCTTGGTGCTTTTTCAGGGGCCTTCTTGTCACTGGCTGCCGTCGCTGCAGCCTTCGCAATCCGGCCCGAAGCACGAATCATCTGGCCGCCCCATGCGGCGGCCAGCTTGAGTGGGGGCAGCGCCATGGTGAGTGCCTCGGCGCTGAAATCGCGTAGCTTTGCGGGTGCGATGTCGAGCGCCTCGCCGAGCGGCGCTGGTAGCCAATCCATTCCAGACATCCGCACTCGGCACACGGCGTCTGCGTAGCGGCCGGCAGCCCAAGTGATCGCCACGGCACGCACGGTTTCAGCCACGAGTGGCTCGACAGGCGTGTAGCTCAGCAGTGGTCGAATCAGTGGCGCGGGCAACCACTCGCGCAGCAGATCACGCAATCCATCTTTGCGGGTCAAGGGGCTGAGCTTCGCTTGAGTCTCGGCGACCGCGAGAACGCTCTCCAGCTCCCAGCGTGCGGGCTTCAAACCGTGCCGCTGGTAAATGGTTTGCACCAACTCTCGGCGCACCGCCTCGGGCTGCAAGCCTTCGGCTGCATCCATCAAGCGCTTGGGAATGAAGGGTCGCAACAAGGGCAGTGAATGCAAGACGGCATGGATGGCCGCCCCAGCGCCGGCGCGAACCGAGGCGGCATGCAGGCGGGCTTCAGTGCCTGCCGAACTGGCAGGGGAGCGCGTTGAGAGTCGGGCCATGGCGGTAGCATAGCGGCATGACCATCGACTACGACCGTTACGACCGCATCCGGCCCATCCAGTGGCAGGGCGATCACCTTCTCCTGCTCGACCAAAGGCGTTTGCCTTTCGAGACCGTCTACCTGCGTTGCGACAGTGCGGCCGAAGTGGCTGTGGCCATTCGCGATTTAGCTGTGCGCGGCGCACCCGCCATTGGCATTTCTGCGGCTTGGGGTGTGGTGTTGGCCGGGCAGAGTGTTCAGGCCGCTCATGGCGCTGAGGCAGAGCATGCCATGTCATCGCAGTTGGATGCCCTGAATGCTTCGCGGCCAACTGCGGTGAACCTGATGTGGGCCATTCGTCGGATGCGCGCGGCTCTACGCGCAGCCGGTGCCGAATGGCGCGAGGTGATCGCTGCTGAGGCCGAGGCAATCACTCGCGAAGACTTGGCCGCAAATCGGCACATGGGCGCGCTGGGTGCCGCTTACATCGCAGCGGGTAGCGGCGTGCTGACGCATTGCAATACCGGCTCGCTCGCCACGGCGGGATTCGGCACGGCACTCGGCGTGATTCGCGCAGGTGTTGCCCAAGGGCGCATTTCGCGCGTGTTTGCGGGCGAGACGCGTCCGTGGGGGCAGGGCGCGCGCCTGACTGCATGGGAATTGGCGCAGGACGGCATTCCGCCGACGCTGATTGCCGACAGCGCTGCGGCGCACTTGATGAAAACGGGTGCCGTGCAATGGTTGATCGTCGGCGCCGACCGAATCTGCGCCAACGGCGACACCGCCAACAAGATCGGCACCTATGCCCATGCGATCTCGGCGAAGCACCACGGGGTGAAGGTGATGGTGGTGGCGCCGAGCTCGACGGTCGATATGAGCACGCCGCATGGCGACGAGATTGAGATCGAGCTTCGCGATGCACGCGAGCTGTTGTTCTCAGGCGATCGCCGTGTTGTGGCTGAAGGCGTGGATGCGTGGAACCCCGTTTTCGATGTCACGCCAGGCCACTTGATTGATGTGATCGTGACCGAGAAGGGCGTGATTGAGCGGCCTACCGAAGCAGCGATGCGGGCGATTTTTCAGACCGGTTGAGATCGCATTTCCAGCAAGGTTCTCGGAATAGCGCCGGCAGGGCAAAAACCGCGCCTAAGTGGTTGATTTTCCGTAAGACTGGGGAGGCGTAACGCCCCCGTCTCTGCTACACTCGGGCCTTTCGTCCCACGCCTGCCGAAAGGGGTTTTGGCGGGTGGGTCGATCGAGTCACGAACCACGGAAAAACGATGTCCGATCTCGCCAAGGAAATTATCCCGGTCAACCTCGAAGACGAGATGCGCAAGAGCTACCTCGATTACGCGATGAGCGTAATCGTGGGGCGCGCACTCCCCGACGTCCGGGACGGCCTGAAGCCCGTTCACCGCCGCGTGCTGTTCGCCATGGACGAGCTCGGCGCACACAGCAACAAGCCGTACTACAAGTCGGCGCGTATCGTCGGTGACGTCATCGGTAAGTACCACCCGCACGGCGATACGGCGGTTTACGACACGCTGGTGCGCATGGCACAGCCCTTCTCACTGCGTTACATGCTGGTCGATGGCCAGGGTAACTTCGGCTCGGTCGATGGCGACGCACCGGCAGCGATGCGATACACCGAGGCGCGCATGTCGCGCATCGCGCACCAGATGATGGCCGACATCGACAAGGATACTGTCGATTTCCAGCCCAACTACGACGAGAAAGAACTCGAGCCGACGGTGATGCCGACGCGCTTCCCGAACCTGCTGGTCAATGGTTCGGCAGGCATCGCGGTGGGCATGGCGACCAACATTCCGCCCCACAATCTGGGCGAAGTGATCGACGCCACGATTGCGCTCATCAACGATCCAGAGGCAGGCATCAGTGATCTGATGCAGTACATTCCGGGCCCGGATTTCCCCACCGGTGGCATCATCAACGGCGCTGTTGGCATCCACACCGCCTATCACACGGGCCGTGGTCGCGCCCGCGTTCGCGCACGCGCTGAGATTGAAGTTGCGGCGAATGATCGCGAAGCGATTGTCGTCACCGAGTTGCCGTATCAGGTCAACAAGGCACGCTTGATCGAAAAGATTGCCGAGTTGGTGAAAGAGAAGAAGCTCGAAGGCATCACCGAGCTGCGCGACGAGTCCGACAAGGACGGCATGCGAATTTACATCGAAGTGAAGCGCGGCGAGTCCGCCGAAGTGGTGCTGAACAATCTGTACTCGCAGACGCAGATGGAGTCGGTGTTCGGCATCAACATGGTGGCCTTGGTCGATGGCCGCCCGCAGATTCTGAACCTCAAACAGTTCCTCGAGGCCTTCATCCGCCACCGTCGCGAAGTGGTGACCCGTCGCACCATCTTCGAATTGCGCAAGGCCCGCGATCGCGCCCACATCCTCGAAGGCCTGACGGTCGCCCTCGCGAACATCGACGAGATGATCGAGCTCATCAAGACCTCGGAAAGCCCGG
>JAIXVL010000302.1 GCA_027483045.1 Lysobacteraceae bacterium | reverse complement strand
GCTGCACTCGGCCACGAATCAGACGGTCTCACTTCAAAGGGCCGTCGCTGCTGCGATAGATCACCTTCGGCCAAGGTTTGTGAATCCGCGCGAGCGAGGCAAGCTCCCACCGCTCGCGACATTGCTTGACCCGCAAAGTAGCGTCGCGCGGGAAGCCACAACACAAGGCCCGTTGAGAGCGCGCCGCTCATCGAACAGGCCCTGTCGTAGTCACGCTCAGGGAACGTAGCGAACCGCGATGATTTCGTACTCTCGCTGCCCGCTGGGGGCATCGATCGTGATCGTGTCGCCCTCGTGCTTACCAATCAGCGCACGCGACACCGGCGACGAAATCGAGATCATGCGCTGCTTCAGATCGCTCTCCAGATCGCCGACGATGGTGTAGGTCACCTTCTCATCGGTATCGACATCGGCCAGATCCACGGTAGCGCCGAAAACTACGCGCGAGCCCGCATTCAACGAAGCAATATCGATGATCTGCGCATGCGAGAGCGTGTATTCCAGCTCCTTGATGCGACCCTCGATGAAGCCCTGCTGCTCGCGCGCGGCGTGGTACTCGGCGTTCTCTTTGAGATCGCCGTGCGCACGCGCTTCTGCAATGGCTTCAATGACTTTGGGCCGCTCGACAGACTTCAAACGGTCCAGTTCTTCCCGAAGGCGCACAGCGCCCTTGCTGGTCAAAGGTGCCTTCACGCCTTGATTTCCCTGTGCAGTTCTTGCAACGACGTCACGCGCGGATTGTTGCGGGCGTCAATGGCATTGACCAAGGCGCGGGCTCCCGCAACGGTGGTCGAGTAAGTCACGCGATGCTGCAAGGCCTCGCGACGGATCGAGAAGGAATCGGCAATCGCCACTTTCCCCTCAGTGGTATTGATGATGTAGCTGATCTCGCCGTTCTTGATGCGGTCAACGATATGCGGACGACCTTCCGCCACTTTGTTGATGCGCTCAACCGCCAAGCCCTCGGCGGCCAAGAACTTGGCCGTGCCTTCGGTGGCCACCAGCGTAAAGCCTCGCGAAATCAGATCACGCGCGACAGGCAGCAAGCGCAGCTTGTCCTGATCACGCACCGAGCAGAACACTTTGCCCGGTTTCGGAGCCTTGATATTCGCAGCTTCTTCGGCGCGTGCGAACGCATCTTCGAAAGTCGGCCCAACACCCATGACTTCACCCGTAGAGCGCATTTCCGGGCCGAGAATCGGATCGACGCCTTGGAACTTCGCGAACGGGAAGATGGCTTCTTTCACCGAGAAATACGGCGGAATGATTTCCTTCGTTGCACCCTGCGAAGCGAGGCTCTGGCCCGCCATGCAGCGTGCCGCAATCTTGGCGAGCGGCTGACCAATCGCCTTCGAAACAAACGGCACCGTGCGCGAGGCGCGCGGATTCACTTCCAGCAGGAAGATCGTCTCGCCCTGAATCGCAAACTGCGTGTTCATCAAGCCGACCACCTTCAGCGCGCGCGCCAGTTGGGTCACTTGAACGCGGATGCGGTCCTGAATGTCGGCCGAAAGCGAGAACGGCGGCAGCGAGCACGAGCTGTCGCCCGAGTGCACACCCGCCTCTTCGATGTGCTCCATGATGCCGCCGATCAACACATTACCCTCGGAATCAGCGATCACATCGACGTCCACCTCCACGGCGTTATCGAGGAAGCGATCAAGCAACACCGGCGACTCGTTCGAAACTTGCACCGCTTCGCGGATGTAGCGCGACAGATCTTCGTCGGAGTGAACGATTTCCATGGCGCGGCCACCCAGCACGTAGCTGGGACGAACGACCAGCGGATAGCCGATTTCGCGCGCATGGGCCAAGGCCTGCTCCGCGGTGCGCGCGGTGCGGTTCGGCGGCTGCAGCAGACCCAGTTCTTCGACCAGCTTCTGGAAGCGCTCACGGTCTTCGGCGAGATCGATCGATTCGGGCGAGGTGCCAATGATCGGCACACCGTTGGCTTCCAAAGCACGCGCCAGCTTCAAGGGCGTCTGACCGCCGTATTGAACGATCACGCCTTTTGGCTTCTCGAGATCAACGATTTCGAGCACGTCTTCAAGCGTGAGCGGCTCGAAATACAAACGATCCGAGGTGTCGTAGTCGGTGGAGACGGTTTCCGGGTTGCAATTGACCATGATGGTTTCGTAACCATCTTCGCGCAGCGCCAAAGCGGCATGCACGCAGCAATAGTCAAACTCAATGCCCTGGCCGATGCGATTCGGGCCACCACCCAGCACCATGATCTTGTCGCGATCGGTGGGCAGCGCTTCGCACTCGTCCTCGTAGGTCGAGTACATGTACGCAGTCGAGGTTGAGAACTCTGCGGCGCAGCTATCAACGCGCTTGTAGACCGGGCGCACGCCAAAGGCACGACGCAGGGCGCGCACCGCAGATTCATCGGTACCCACCAACTGGGCGAGACGCGCATCGGAGAAACCCGCACGCTTCAGCTCGCGAAGACGCGGCCTATCGAGCGCAGCCAAGCCCGCAGCCGCCACGTCCTTCTCCATGGCCATCAGCTCTTCGATCTGATCGAGGAACCACGGATCGATCCACGACAAGCGATACACGTCGTCGACCGACAAGCCGGCGCGGAAGGCTTCGCCCACATGGAACAGGCGTTCGGGGCGCGCATCTTTCAACTCGCGCTTGATGCGGGTCAGACCCTCTTCACCGCGCTCGGCATCGCCCGTGGGGTCGAGGCCGACTTTGCCGATTTCCAGACCACGCAGCGCTTTCTGGAGCGATTCCTGGAAGGTGCGGCCCATGGCCATCACTTCGCCCACCGACTTCATCTGCGTGGTGAGGCGCGCATCGGCTGCCGGGAATTTTTCGAAGGCGAAGCGCGGAATCTTGGTGACCACGTAATCGATCGAGGGCTCGAACGACGCCGGCGTGCGGCCGCCGG
>JAIXVL010000170.1 GCA_027483045.1 Lysobacteraceae bacterium | reverse complement strand
GGCCAGGACTTGGAGTCTACGGACGGGCCGTTAAAAACCCGCTAACAATTCGCAAAGGCGGGGCCCCAAAAGCCGAAACCCGCCGGGGTGACCGACGGGTTTCTGGGCAAAACGTGACGCGTATCACGCAACCGTGGCGGCTAGCCTTAGACGGCGGCAGCCGGGCTGGCGTACGAGATCGGCGCGCTGTTCGGGTCGCTGAAGGTCACTTCTTCCCACGCCGTTTTGTCGGCAAGCAAGGTGCGCAGCAACTGGTTGTTGAGCGCGTGGCCTGACTTATGCCCGTAAAAGGCACCGATCAGACTGTGGCCCAGCAGATACAGGTCGCCGATGGCGTCGAGGATCTTGTGCTTCACGAACTCGTCCTCGTAACGCAGACCGTCGTCGTTCAAGACACGGTAGTCGTCGAGCACGATGGCGTTGTCCATCGAGCCGCCCAGCGCCAAGTTGCGCTCGCGCAGGTACTCGATGTCACGCATGAAGCCGAAGGTGCGGGCGCGACTCACTTCTTTCACGAACGAGGTGGTGGAGAAGTCGATTTCGGCGCTCGAGGTCGAGCGACGGAAGGCCGGGTGATTGAAATCGATGGTGAAACCCACCTTGAAGCCTTCAAACGGCTCGAAGCGGGCCCACTTGTCGCCGTCCTCAACGAGGATCGGCTTCTTGATTCGAATGAAGCGCTTGGCAGCGTTCTGCTCTTCAATGCCCGCCGACTGCAGCAGGAACACGAAGGGGCCGGCCGAGCCATCCATGATCGGCACTTCGGCGGTGGACAGATCGACATAAGCATTGTCGATGCACAAGCCGGCCATGGCCGAGAGCAAGTGCTCAATCGTCATGACGCGCACCTGATCTTTGATCAGTGCCGTGCAAAGCGAGGTATCGCCCACGCTTAATGCCGACGCTTTGATTTCGACCGGTGTGTCGAAGTCCACGCGACGGAACACGATGCCAGTGTCAACTGCCGCGGGGCGAAGCGTCATGTAGACCTTCTCGCCACTATGCAGACCCACGCCGGTGGCGCGGATGACGTTTTTCAGAGTGCGTTGTTTGAAGAACATAGATTCCGGGTCCCCTGGGGGGTTGACACGAAGTGCCGCGGACATTAGCACAGCCCCGCTTTAACGAAACCTTAAAATCAGCAAACTCTGTGTCAATTCTGCAACATTGCGGGCAGCCCCCTGCCCGCAAGTCACATTCTCAGCGCCCGGCGAGACGTCCGGACACTTCGGCACTCAGTCTGCCTGACGGCGCAAGAAGGCCGGAATGTCCAGGTAAGCCTGGTCGGTCGGCAGGTCAGACAGCGCCGTCGCCGTCGCCGGGGCCACATCGGCCGAGCGGCCGCGCAGACCGACGAAGCCCGTGTCGCGGCCAGCCGACATCGGAGCCACCGGATCGGCGTACTCAGCCGCGCCCGTGCTGCCGTTGCGGATCAAGCGGACCTGCGGACGGGCCACTTCGCGCTCGATGCCACGTGCCGGCTCGCGGTTCGGCAGGCGCTGGGCCTGCACGCCACGGTTCAGGCCGGTGGCCACGACGGTGACACGGACTTCGTCCTGCATTTCCGGGTCGAGCACGGTGCCCAGCACCACAGTGGCGTCTTCCGAGGCGAACTCTTCGATGGTGCGACCCACTTCGTCGAACTCACGCATGGTGAAGTTCGGGCCGGCAGTGATGTTGACCAGCACGCCGCAGGCGCCGGCGAGATTGACCTCGTCGAGCAGCGGGTTGCTGATGGCGGCTTCGGCAGCAGCCTGCGCGCGGTCGTCGCCGCGGGCAGTGCCGGTGCCCATCATGGCGAGGCCCATCTCGCTCATCACGGTGCGCACGTCGGCGAAGTCGACGTTGATCAAGCCCGGACGGACGATGAGATCGGCGATGCCCTGCACGGCGCCGAGGAGCACGTCGTTGGCAGCGCGGAAGGCCTGCACCATGGTGGCGTCGCGGCCGAGCACGGTGATCAGCTTCTCGTTCGGGATGGTGATCAGCGAGTCGCAGTGGCTGGCCAGCTCTTCGATGCCCTTCAGCGCAACTTGCATGCGGCGACGGCCTTCGAACGGGAAGGGCTTGGTGATGACCGCGACGGTGAGGATGCCCATCTCTTTAGCGAGCTGAGCCACGACCGGTGCGGCGCCCGTGCCGGTGCCACCGCCCATGCCGGCGGTGATGAACACCATGTCGGCACCTTCGAGGGCATTCATGATGCGCTCGCGGTCTTCGAGAGCGGCCTGACGGCCGACTTCCGGGTTGGCGCCTGCGCCCAAGCCCTTGGTCACGTTGGCGCCCAACTGCAGATGCAGCTTCGCACCGGCGTTCTTGATGGCCTGCGAATCGGTGTTGGCGACGATGAATTCCACACCGTCGACATTGGCGTTGACCATGTGCGCAACGGCGTTACCGCCGCCACCGCCCACGCCCACTACCTTGATCACCGCATTGGGGGCCAGCTTCTCGATCAGTTCGAATTGCGCCATGGTCGTGTCCTCTCGTCTCGTTTTGGTTGTTTGGGTTTTTTGCAGCAAGCCGGGGGGCCGGCCTTTAGAACGCGCCTCGGAACCAGTTCCGGAAGCGGGTGAAAGCGACACCGGCTTTGCCGGCGTTGACGCTGGGTCGGGGGCCGGCTTCAAGCTGGCGCCCCCAGAGCAGAAGGCCCACGCCTGTGGCGTGCACCGGATTTCCAATCACATCGCCAAGGCCAGTCACGCCCTGCGGAATGCCGACGCGAACCGGCATGTGCAGCATTTCTTCGGCGAGCTCGACCACGCCTTCCATGCGCGCGCTGCCGCCGGTGAGCACCATGCCGGCGCGCACCATTTCTTCGTAACCGGCGCGGCGCAATTCGGCTTGCACCATTTCGAAGATTTCTTCGTAGCGGTTCTGCACGGCCTCGGCCAAGGCCTGGCGCGCCAAACGCCGCGGTGCGCGATCGCCCACGCTCGGGACTTGGATGGTTTCTTCGCGACCCGCCAGCTGCGCCAGCGCGCAGGCGTAACGCACCTTGATCTGCTCGGCTTCGGGCGTGGGGGTGCGCAGCAAGTGCGCGATGTCGTTGGTGATCTGGTCGCCCGCAATCGGCAGGCAAGCGGAGTGGCGAATGGCGCCCTGCACAAATACCGCGATATCAGTAGTGCCTGCGCCGATATCGACCAACACCACGCCGAGTTCTTTTTCGTCGGCGGTGAGCACTGCAGTGCTCGACGCGAGTGACGAGAGAATCAGGTCATCGACCGACAAACCGCAGCGCTGGATGCACTTGTTGATGTTGGCCGCCGCCGCCGTAGCGCCAGTGATCAAGTGGCCCTTCACCTCAAGGCGAACGCCCGACATGCCCACGGGATTGCGGATGCCTTCTTGCGAGCCATCGACGATGTATTCCTGCGGGATGGCATGAAGGATGCGTTGATCCGCTGGAACGGCGACAGCGCGCGCGGCTTCCAGCACGCGATCCAGATCGGCGTAGCTCACTTCGCCGGAAACAATCGGCACCACACCATTGGAGTTGCGGCACTGGATGTGACTGCCGGCGATGGACGCATACACCGAGCGAATCTCGCAACCCGCCATAACATCGGCTTCTTCAATGGCGCGCTGAATGGATTGCACCGTGGATTCGATATCAACCACCACGCCGCGACGCATGCCGCGCGATTCGTGCGAGCCGATGCCGATGACTTCGATGGGCTGGTCGGGTGCGTACTCACCCACCAGCGCAGTCACTTTGGACGTGCCGATGTCGAGGCCAACGATGAGGGATTTGTCACTCTTGCGATTCATGCGGGGCTCAATGCAGGTGCGACAGCTGCGGATGCAGCAGCGGCGGGCGATGCCCAACTCAGGGCAAAACCATTCGTGTAACGGAGATCGGCGCGTTCCAGCGTGCGGCCCTGTGGGTCGCGACGCAGGGTGGGCAACAGGCGTGCGAAGCGCGAGAGACGCTGCAAGGCATCGTGACGACCCAACTCAATTGACAGGCCATGCGATGTGGTGAGGGTCCAACCGCCGCGCGCTGAAAGCCGCAAGGACTGGATGTCGTCACCGACGCGCACCAACACCGGACGTGCTTCGCGATGGAAAGCGAGCAAGTCGGCAACTCGGCCATCAGAGGCATCGAAGTGCGGCAAGTGCAAAGCAACACCTTCCGGCGTGGCGAAGAGACGACCGTCCTCCGACACAAGACGCCCTTGGCCCCAAACCGCATACGGGCGGTGCTCGGTGACGCGAACTTCCAAACGATCGGGCCAGCGCTTGCGCACATCGACTTGATCGACCCACGCCAGCTCCGAGACCGCCGTGCGCACGGCGATGGGATCGACAGCAAAGAAGCCGCCCTGCGCCAAGGGCGCAATGGTGTTGCGCAGGCTTGCTTCGTCGACCAGCTTCAAGGGCGCCTGCAAAGCCAGCATGCGGATCGGCCAGCGGTCGCCGCCGATCCAGCCTTGCACGACGGCAACGACCGGCATCGCGAGCAGCAGCAGTGCGAAGGTCCAAGCCAGCAATCGCAGGGCCTGCGTCATGAGCGACGGGCCTCCAAGGTTTGCGCGAGGATGGCGAGGCAGAGGTCTTCGAAGCCGAGACCCACTTCACGCGCGGCTTTCGGCACGAGTGAGTGGCTGGTCATTCCCGGCGCGGTGTTGATCTCCATCAGCAAGAAGCGACCATCGGCGTGACGCATCACATCGACGCGACCCCAGCCATCGCAACCTGCTGCGCGGAAACCGGCGAGAGCCAAAGCGCGAATCTGAGCTTCGTCGTCGCCCTCAAGGCCCGGGCACAGGTACTGCGTGTCTTCGGCGATGTACTTCGCGTGGTAGTCGTACCAATCGCCCGCAGGAACGATGCGCACCGAAGGAAGCGCGACATCGCCGAGGATGCCCACGGTGTATTCACCGCCTGTGATCATCTGCTCAGCAAGCAACTCGCCCGAGTAACCCGCAGCAAACGCGATGGCAGGTGCGAGATCAGCGTCATCGAGGATGCGGAACACACCGACGCTCGAGCCTTCAGTCGAAGGTTTCACGAACACCGGCAAGCCGAGCGAATGCACAGCGGCTTTCAGATCGGCGCCTTGCGGAATGCGCGCGAAACGCGCTGAGGGCAGACCTTCAGCCATCCACACCTGCTTGGTGCGGATCTTGTCCATGGTGAGCGCGCTGCCCAACACGCCGGGGCCGGTGTACGGAATACCGTGCGCCTCGAGCAAGCCCTGCACGATGCCGTCTTCGCCACCGCCCCTGTTGCCGTGGAGGATGTTGAAGACGCGATCACAGCCCTTCGCAGCGAGCACGCTTTGCAGTGCCGGAATGCCATCGACGGCCACGGCATCCACGCCCTTGGCGCGCAAGGCTTCCAATACGTTCGCGCCCGAATCGAGCGATACCGCACGCTCCGACGAGGTGCCGCCCATCAGCACGGCCACGCGCCCGAACGACGCCGGAGCAATCGCTGCGAGGCGAAGCTTGAGTGCGTCGATAGCGGCGCGCGTCGTCAGGCTCATGCACCACGCTCCGGCAAGCCGCGATCGGCGAGTTGCTGAGCAACGCCGCCGATGTCACCGGCACCGAGAAGAATGACCAGATCATCGGCCTGCAACACATCACCCAAGACATCGGGGAGTTGCTTCGCCGTTCCTGCAAGCACGGGATCAACCCGGCCGCGGGTGCGAATGGCGCGGGCCAAGGCCTTCGCGTCGGCGCCCGCAATCGGCGCTTCGCCGGCAGGGTACACATCGCAGAGCACCAGACCATCCACTTCGCTGAGCACTTTGGCGAAGTCGTCGAAGAGATCACGCGTGCGGCTGTAACGATGCGGCTGGAAGCACGCGACCAAGCGACGCTTCGGCCAACCGCCGCGCGCGGCAGCAAACACCGCAGCGAGTTCGGCGGGATGGTGACCGTAGTCGTCAACCAGGAGCGCGCTACCGCCATTCGGCAAGGCCATCTCGCCCTTCAGATTGAAGCGGCGACCGACGCCTTCGAACTTCGACAGGGCGCGTGCAATGGCTTCGGCACTCACGCCCAGCTGCCAAGCAATCGCCGCCGCCGCAAGCGCGTTCTGCACGTTGTGCCGTCCCGGCAGATTGAGCGCCATCGCCACCGGCGTCTCACCGGGGAGATGCAAGGTGAAATGCATCTTCTGGCCGGCTTGCGAGACCTCGCTAGCGCGCACGTCGGCACTCTGCGCAAAGCCGTAACGCAGCAAGTGACGTGGCGTGTGCTCGGCGAGCGCGGCTACTTCCGGATCGTCAATGCACAGCACCGCGAGACCATAAAACGGCAGGCGATGCAGGAACTCGTTGAACGCCGCTTTGACGCGCTCGAAATCGCCGCCGTAGTTCTCGAGGTGGTCGGCATCAATGTTGGTGACCACGGCCACGAGCGGATTGAGGCGCAGGAAGCTGCCATCGCTCTCGTCGGCTTCGGCCACCAGCCACTCACTGCCACCCAACTTGGCATTCGCACCAGCGGAAAGCAGCTTGCCGCCAATCACGAACGTGGGATCCAGACCGCCTTCGCTCAACACGCTCGCCACCAGCGAAGTGGTGGTGGTTTTTCCATGCGTGCCGGCAATGGCGAGGCCGCGCTTGAAGCGCATCAGCTCGGCCAGCATCTCGGCACGCGGCACCACCGGAATACGGCGAGCGCGCGCTTC
Source organism: Lysobacteraceae bacterium (assembly GCA_027483045.1). GTDB lineage: Bacteria > Pseudomonadota > Gammaproteobacteria > Xanthomonadales > Xanthomonadaceae > Silanimonas. The sequence goes on along the minus strand of JAIXVL010000170.1, from coordinate 1,939 downwards.
GATGAGCTCGGGGTTGTCGGCCTTGATCGCGCTCGACACCACGAGTGCGTCCACTTCACCGACGTGCTCGGCGCGATGCCCGCGGCCGATGTTCGCACCCATCGCCGCGAGGCGCTGCGTGGTGGCGTTGTCAGCCATGTCGGAGCCCGACACGGTGTACCCCAAGGTGAGCAGCACTTCGGCGATGCCGCTCATGCCCACGCCGCCGATGCCGACGAAGTGGACTCGCGAGAACACACGAGTGAGATCACCGGGATGCTGCAGACGTCCGCGCATCATGCGAGCGCCTCCTCAATAGCAATGTCGGCGACGCGCTCTGCGGATTTCGGCAGGGCCAGTACGCGCGCTGCGCGGGCCATGTCGAACAGGCGCTTACGGTCGCCGAGTAAAGGTTTCACGGCCTCGGCCAAATCGGCAGCGAGGGTGTCGGTTTGGCGCAACCAAAGGCTTGCGCCACCTTCGGCCATGAACTCGGCGTTGCGCGCTTGATGGTCATCCACCGCCTGCGGGAACGGCACCAGCAGACTGGCAACGCCCGCAGCGCACAGCTCCGCCAAAGTGGAGGCGCCCGCGCGACTGATCACCAGATCGGCCCAGCCATAGGCTTCGGCCATATCGGTGATGAACGGCTCGATGCGCGCCTGCAGTTTCGAAACCGAATAGGCAGCGCGAGCTTCTTCGGCCAGTTTCTCGCCGCACTGATGGCGGATGTCGAGATTCATCCAACCGGCCAGCGCCTTAGGCACGGCCAAATTCAATCCACGCGCACCTTGGCTGCCGCCCAAGACCAGCACACGCAGGGCGCCATTACGACCCTGAAGACGGCGTGCGGGATCGACCACCGCGGCGATCTCCGGGCGAACGGGATTACCCACCGCCTCAGCCGGCGCAGCGAAGGTGTTCGGAAATCCGGTCAGCACACGGCGCGCCAAACGTGCGAGCACGCGATTGGTGAGGCCAGGCGCACGATTCTGCTCATGCACGATCAGCGGCAAGCCCAAACTACGCGCCGCCAATCCACCAGGACCGCTGGCGAAGCCGCCGAAAGCGAGAACCGCGCTGGGTTGCTGCTCACGCAACAGGCGACGCGCCTGCATGACCGCACGCGTGACACGGAGCGGCGCAGCAAACAGCGCAAGCGCGCCTTTGCCACGCAAGGCACTGATGGAAAGCGTGTCGATAGCAAATCCATTTTGGGGAACGAGGCGCTCTTCCATGCCGCCTGCCGAGCCCATCCAACGCACTTGTGCACCGCGCGCCGTCAGCACTTTGGCCACGGCAAGCGCAGGAAAGATATGGCCACCGGTACCGCCAGCCATCACCGTGAAGCGCAACGACGAGGCGCTCATCGGCGGCCTCCCATCGTGGGTTCGATGCGAGCCACGGGTGCTTGCGCAGCGCGAACGCGTGCGGCGCTCGACTGCGAGGCGGCCACCAATGCCGCGGGCAAGACGCTGTCACCGGGCTCATCGACTTGGCGCAGTTCGCCGCGCGCGCGCTGCACTTGCCGCTCGGCGCGGTCCAACTCGTAGCTCACGCGGAGCAGCAGGCCGAGCGCTGCGCAGGTCATCATCGCGCTCGAACCGCCGTAACTGATGAGCGGCAGCGTGAGGCCTTTGGTCGGAAGAATGCCGAGATTCACGCCAATCGATACGGCAGCCTGCACGCCAATCCAGCAGCCGATGCCGAAAGCAACCAACCCTGCAAACTGCCGGCGCAAGTTCATGCAACGCAGGCCGATCGAGAAGGCGCGCCACACGAGAATGGTGAACAGCGCCAGCGTGATGGCCACACCGATGAAGCCGAGCTCTTCGGCCAGCACCGAGAAAATGAAGTCGGTGTGCACTTCAGGAAAGGCCTGAAGTTTTTGGACCGACGCACCCAAACCCACACCAGCCCATTCGCCGCGACCAATCGCAATCAAGGCCTGAACCAACTG
>JAIXVL010000264.1 GCA_027483045.1 Lysobacteraceae bacterium | reverse complement strand
GCATCGTGGTCGATGACGCCATCGTGGTGGTGGAAAACGTCGAGCGTCATATCGCCAATGGATTGAAGCCGCTCGACGCCGCACACAAGGCAATGGAAGAAGTGTCGGGTCCCATCGTGGCGATCTCGCTGGTATTGGTTGCGGTGTTTGTTCCCATTGCGTTCCTAGAGGGCGTGACCGGCCAGTTCTATCGGCAGTTCGCTGTGACCATTGCTGTGTCAGTCGTGATCTCGGCGTTCAATTCGCTCACCTTGAGCCCCGCACTCGCCGCCGTTTTGCTGCAACCGCATGGCGCGAAGAAAGACGGCTTAGCACGTGTGATTGATCGTGTGTTTGGCCGTTTCTTTGGCTGGTTCAACGCGCGCTTCGACCGCAGCAGCAACAAGTACTCCGGTCGCATTGGCGGCACCATCGCTCGCGCGCCGCGCTTGTTGGTGATCTACGCCGTGTTGGTGGGTGCGACGGTTCTGGGCTTTGGCCAAGTGCCGGCGGGCTTCATTCCCACGCAAGACAAGCAGTACTTGTTTGCCGGCGTGCAGCTTCCCGAAGGTGCCACCTTGGAGCGCACCGAAGCGGCCATGAAGCGCATGGGCGAGATTGCACTCGCCACCGAAGGCGTGGCCGATGTGGTGCAGTTCCCCGGCTTGAACGCGATCCACTTCGTGAGCACGCCGAACGTGGGCGTGATGTTCGTGGGCTTGAAGGAGCCGCACGAACTGCCCAAGCCCGCCGCAGCGATTGCGGGTGAACTCACAGCGAAGTTTGGTGCGATTCAAGACGGCATGGCCTTCGCCTTTATGCCTCCGCCGGTGTCCGGCTACGGCAATGCGGCAGGCGTTGAAGCCTATGTGCAAGACCGGCAGCGCGTCGGTTATGGCGAGCTCAACACACAAACGCAGGCCATGACGGCTGCCATCAGCCAGCTGCCTGGCTTTGGTCCCGGTTCTTCGTTTTCGTCCTTCCAAGCCAATGTTCCGCAGCTGGATGCGGTGGTCGACCGCGACAAGGTGAAGGAACTGGGCATCCCGCTGACCGACATCTACGACAGCCTGCAGGTTTACTTGGGCAGCGCGTACGTGAACGACTTCAACCTGTTTGGCCGGACGTACTCGGTGTATGCGCAAGCCGATGCACCGTTTCGCGATCAAGCCAGCGATGTCTCACGCCTTCAGGTGCGCACCGTGGAAGGCCAGATGGTGCCGCTTGGCAGTGTGGTCGAGATGATCCCGAGCTATGGCCCGGACCCGGTGATTCGCTACAACGGCTACCCCTCGGCCGACTTGCAAGCGGCGCCCTTCAGCACCGATGTAAGCGGAACGGAAGCGGTGCAGATTGCGCGCGACACCGCCGCACAGATCCTGCCGCGCGGCATGACGCTGGAGTTCACCGGCCTGACCTACCAGCAGGTGAATCAAGGCGTGGCGCAGTTCCTCGTGTTCCCACTCTGTGTGTTGCTGGTGTACTTGGTGCTTGCAGCGCTCTACGAAAGTTGGAGCCTGCCACTGGCAGTGATCTTGATTGTGCCGATGTGCCTGCTTTCGGCATTGGCCGGCATTTGGGTGCTGAACCAGGTCAACGGCCTGTGGTTCGTGGCGCAGATCATGCTCGGGTGGATCAATCCGATGACGGCCGCACCGCCGACCATCATCGACATGAATGTTTTCACGCAGATTGGTCTCGTGGTGCTGATGGGATTGGCCTGCAAAAACGCCATCTTGATTGTGGAATTCGCCCGAGATCTGGAGAAGCAAGGCCTGGGCATTGTTGAGGCCGCGATCGAAGCCTGTCGATTGCGCTTGCGCCCGATCCTGATGACCAGCTTCGCTTTCATCGCTGGCGTGCTGCCTCTGGTGTTCGCCAGTGGGGCAGGCGCAGAGGTTCGCCACGTGATGGGCGTGACCGTGTTCTTCGGCATGCTCGGCGTGACCTTCTTCGGACTGTTCTTTACCCCCGTGTTCTACGTGGTCATTCGCAAGCTGGTGGAGAACCGGAAAGCACGCGCCATGACCGCACAGCTTGAGGAGTCATCGCATGTTTAAGCCACTTGGATTGGCGATCTCTCTGGCCTTGTTGGCCGGTTGCACGGTGGGGCCAGCGCATGTGCGCCCGAATGTGGCTTTGCCTACCGAGTTTGATCAGGCCAGCAGCGCACAAACCGCTGCCACACCGGGCACCGAAGTGTGGAAGGCCTTCAATGATCCAGCACTCGACGCCCTGATTGCGCGCAGCTTGGTAGCCAACACCACGCTGGCCCAAGCCGAAGCGCGGCTTGCAGAAACACGTGCACTTTCCGGTCTTTCGCTTTATGCCTTGTTCCCCACTGTGACCGCAGGCGCCGATGGCAGCCGCAGCAAGCCCAGCACACAGGACCCGTTCATTCCACCGGATCAAGGCCAGACCGACACCTATCGCGCTGGGTTTGATGCCAGCTGGGAAATCGACTTGTTCGGTAGCTTGCGCAACGCCAGCCGCGCGATTCGTGCACGTGCGGAAGCCAACGCAGCGGAAGTGCGCAGCGCGCAACTCAGCGTGGTGGGCGAGACCGCGCAAACCTACTTCGCATTGCGCGGTGCACAGCGCCGATTGGCGCTCGCAAAGGAAAATCTTGCTGCCGCGGCCGAAGCGACCAAACTCATTACCTTGCTCGCGCAGAACGGCCGCTTGAACGGCGTGGATACCGCGCGCGCTCAGTCGCAGCGCGACACCTTGGCCGCTGCGTTGCCGCAACGTGAGGCGGAGTTGGTGGCGCAGGAACAGCGCTTGGCCGTGCTCACCGCGCAACCCGTGGCTGAAGTGCGGAAGCAAGTGGGTGATGTTGCCGAATTTCCCGAGTTGCCCGATCTGGTCACCACCGGAACGCCGGAAGAATGGTTGAAGCGTCGACCTGACATCACAGCAGCGGAGCGTCGCTTTGCCGCTGCCAATAACGATGTGGGCGAAGAGATGGCGCAGTTCTTTCCCAAGCTGGTGTTGAACGGCGTTTTTGGTTGGACTGGGCAAGCCGCATCTGCCCTCGGCACAAGCGGCGCGGAGCGCTGGGAATGGGGCCCGTCCTTGAGCTGGCGCTTTCTCGACTTCGGGCGTGTTCGTCAGAACATGAAGGCCGCCGAAGCGCGCGCTGATGGCAGTGAGGCCGCGTACCGCGAAACCGTGCTGCGTGCGCTGGAAGAAACCGAGAATGCCTTGGCCGGCTACCGCGCCAGCAATCGTGCGGCGACGGAGTTGCGCAGTGCAGCGGCGGCAGCAGGCGAAGCGGCACGCTTGGGTCGCTTGCGATTCAAGGCCGGCGCCGATGACGCACTCACGCTGATCCAAACCGAGCAGACGCGCATCGATTTGGAAGACGCCGCGGTGCAAGCGCAAACCTCTCGCACCACGGCATTGGCTGCGCTCTACAAAGCAGTGGCGGGTGACTTTGCGGAAGGTGTGTCGGAGGAAAGCAACGCGAATCTGCCTTAGCGCTGCAGCTTCCATAGGGTGCGCTAGACGTTGGTTCTGGAAGCGTCCGGCACAGTCGTTGACGTTCTTGAGCAGTCGTAGGTTGTAGACTGCAATGGAAGCTTGCCCTATGAAGAACTGTGATCGTGATCCCTCGGAATGTGAATTGGACGCACCTTCCTCTGCCCGTCAAACTGATGGTCGCGTTTGGCTTGGTGAGCGTACTCACGCTTTTTCAAGCCTTGGCGATTTGGCACAACGTCAATGCCATCGACGGAAATCTTCAACGCATCACCAACTCACTGATCCCGCAAAACGAGCGCGTAGGTTTGCTGACGCAAACAATCCTTCGCGCCTCGCTGGAGTCGCGTCACGCCATTCTGATGTCCGCGCCCGAGAGGCGCAGGGCCACACTCGACGAAGTCCAACGCTTGAAAGCCGAGGCCGACCGGCTTGTTTCGGAGCTTGGCGACGGCGTTAGCTCCGACGAGGGAAGGCGGCGCTACGTCGCGATTCAGCAAACCCAGGACGCGTTCTGGGTGGCGGCCCTCGGGCTAGTGCCTTTGATCGAGCAAGGAAAGATGGATGAAGCGCTTGATCGGATCGAGACCACGGTCGTCCCTACACGAAATGCTTTCTTGAATGCCGTCGGGCTGAAGAAGGAATGGCAGGTGGAGTTGCTTCGTGACGAGGCTGCGGCTTCGCTGGCGCGAAGCGATGCCACTGAAATGCAGGTGATCGTGATGTCGGCCATAACGTCCACGCTTGGCCTAGTGGTCACCGTGCTGTTCTGGCGGCATGACAAGTTGCGCATCGCCTCGAACCTCGACCCGCTCACCGGATTGATCAACCGCCGAGAATTCGAGCGCTTGGCGCGAATCGAGCTCGCACGACTCGAGAGAGTGCCGGGCTCCGTCAGTCTCATGATGATTGACATCGATTTTTTCAAGCGCGTCAACGACGAGCTGGGTCATCCAGCGGGCGATGCGGTGCTTCAGCAGCTCGCATCCCGACTCTCCGCGGGTCTGCGCGCCGTCGACATCGTCGCTCGCATGGGCGGCGAAGAGTTCGTTGTGCTGCTGACCGATACCGACCGACAGGGGGCAGAGATCGTGGCGGAAAAACTCCGAGCCAGCGTGGGACAAATGCCGTTCCACTTGAGTGCGAAGCACATGACCGTCACAGCGAGTTTCGGCGTGACTAGCCTCTCTCGCGGCAGCCTGACCTCACTCGACGAACTCTATGCAACAGCGGATCAGGCGCTCTATTCGGCCAAAAACGGCGGCCGGAACCGCGTCGAGTTCCAAGCTGTTCCCCATGGCAGTGAGTTCCGAACAATGATCGAGAGGCCTTTAGGAGCTGGCGCACAGCCCTAAGGTCCGTCGCACCGAAATCGCCCTGCGCCAGTGAAGCCGTGACTCAGATGCGGATTGGCGCAGATGCACTCGCGGCGCTTGGCAATGTTTTGCGGGGCGGCTTTGCTACCTAGGGCCACTCCACCTCAACAATGATGGGGTGGTGGTCTGATGCGAGCGGCGCGGGCGCAACGCCAGGATCGATGCGATGCTGCAGAACGCGAGCGTCGTTGCCGACGAAGATGAAATCAATTCGGGTACCACGCGCGCTGCGGTCAAAGGCGTTGAAGGTGATGAAGCCACCTTCTGGCGGCGTCTGGGACACCGTCTCGGCATCGCGCAGGTGGGCACCGAGAATGCCATAGCCCGTGGCGTCAACGCCGAAGTTGAAGTCGCCCATCAGGATGAAAGGCTCTTGCGCAGAGCGACCGGCGATTTCGCGCGCCACCAAGCGACTGCTCTGCTCTCGGGCATGTTCACCGCGATGATCGAAATGCGTGTTGAAGACCTGAAGCTTGCGACCCGAGCGGCGGTCGCGGAGTACTGCGATACCCAGGGTGCGCGGCAACGCCGCATCCCAGCCCACCGAGACTAGCGACGGCGTTTCGGAAAGCCAGAGTGTTTTCGCTTCTAGCAATTCGAAACGCGCGCGACGAAACAAAATCGCGGCGAATTCACCTCGGTCTTTTCCGTCATCACGACCCACGCCTGTCCATGAGTAGTCATCAAGCAAAGACCCTAAATCATCAAGCGCTACGCGTTCCGCTTCTTGCAGAGCGATGACATCGGGCTGGTGTTTGCGAATCATGGCGGCAACCAGGCTTGCGCGCCGCGACCAGTGGTTTGGACTGTCAGGCGGCTCGCATGACGCACAGCGAATGTTGTAGCTCATGGCCGTCACGACCAGCGGTGGTGATGCCGCGCTCGTCGCTGCAGCCCAAAGCTTGGCACCAACGGCGATGGCCACGAGGAGCGCGCGGGCGAGACTGTTCACCTAGCGCATGCCTCGAGGCGTCACTGGACGTCGAAGTGCATCATGCAAGCAGGGGCGCGTCGATCTCGACGCGGTTGCGACCGCTTTCCTTAGCGCGGTAAAGCGCAGCGTCCGCGCGTGCCACCAGTTCGGCCAGGGTTTCTCCAGAGCGCCACTCGGCCACACCCAGGCTGGCGGTGACATGCAGCGGCGGCTGCACGCCGTGAATGCTGGCCGCCTGCAATTGTTCGCGCAGGCGCTGGGCCAGCGCTTCGGCCGCCTCGCGCCCCGTGTTGGGCAGCAGCAGGATGAATTCTTCGCCACCCCAACGAGCGGAGCGATCGCCTGGGCGGGCCGCTTGGCGCAGGCCTTCGGCCACTTCGACCAGCACACGATCACCCACCGCGTGGCCGTGGACGTCGTTGACCCGCTTGAAGTGATCGATATCGACCAATACGGCTGCGAGTGGACTGCGATCACGCGCAGCTGCGCTCAGCTCGAGCTCGGCCGCTTCGATAAAGCCACGACGGTTAGCGAGCAAGGTGAGCGGATCGGCGCGAGCCGCGCGTTCGGCATCGCGTCGCTGCTCCACTTCGCCGCGCACGAACTGCGCGAGTGCCAAAGCGAGCAGGGACGCGTCGAGCATCATGCCGATCTCGATGCCGCGATACGCCCAAACGCTGAAGGGAATCTGCCCCCACACCGAGAACTCGGTCAACGCGGTGCCCAACATCGAGCAGACCGCGCCTAAGAGGAAATAGCGCGCGGCCGGATACCCGCGGCGCACCGCATACACACCCAAGCCCACCATCGCGAAGACAAAGAGACCAAGCACCACGAAGGCCAACCACACCGCCGCTTCATAAGCGTTGCTGAGCATGGTGCCGAGCAAGAGCACCGGGCCGATCCAGTAACCCAAGCGCACCCAGAGGTCGAGCCGTGGTGCCAAGCGTGGCAAGTCCAAGAACTCGCGGGCGAACAGCAGCCCGGCGCTGGGCATCAACACGATCAAGCTCACATTGCTGAAGCGCTGCACTGCCAACCAATCGCCCCAGAGCCACAAGGCACCGCGGCCGGTGTAGGACAGGTTGAGCAGCAGGAAAGCCGAAAGGTAAAGCGCGTAGAGCACATACACACGGCGACGCAGGCCGATGTAGAGCATCAGGTTGTAGGCGATGAGTGACGCGATGAAGCCGTACAGAAACCCGTACAGATAGCGGTCGCGGGTGGCTTCGGCGTCGGCGCCCTCGGGCGTGCGCAGCCGCAGGTTCACGGTGAGCGGATCGGCTGTGGCCACGCGCACGAGCAACCGATGAACGCCCGGCCCGAAGTCGTGGGCAAAGACATAGCCATGCACATCGTTCAGGCCCGGCTGTCCCTCCACTTCATCGCCGGTTCGCCAATGGCGCGTGCTTCCGTCGGGAGAAGTGATCCAGACATCGATGTGATCGAGCCAGGATTGGCCCAGAAGCAACCGCCGAGGCAACACTTCCGCGCTAGGGTTTTCCAATTCAAGTGCCAACCAGATCGGCGGCCGGCCGATGCCCACGTTGAGCACTTTCTCCGTGCCCAGCGCGCCGCGGGCCTGCAGTTCGGCCAGCGCCTCGATAGGTGTCCACGCCGTGTCGGTTTCGCTGAGCACGGTCACCTGCTCGCCGAGTTCCTGCGGGGGCGGCTGACGCAGGTTTATCGGCGCCGCGCACGCAAACCCTGTGGCCAGACTCAGCGCCAAAAGCAAGGCACGCAAGGCGACGTCCATCACCTCAGATCTCCATCCACATAAAACCAGCGACCACCTTCGCGCACGAATCGGCTCAGTTCATGCAAGCGCACCGCGGGTGCGCCGCCCACTTTGAAGCGTGCCACGAACTCCACCGTGGCGGTCTCGCCGTCTTCCTTCGCCTGCTTCACTTCCAGCCCCAACCAGCGCGTGCCTGCATCGGGCAGCAGTGACTCGCGTGCGGGTCGAGTGCTTGGGTGCCATGTGGCAAAAAGGTAGTCGATGTCGCTCTTCACGAAGGCGCTGTAACGCGAGCGCATCAGAGCTTCGGCATTGGGTGCCGGTTCTCCAGCATGAAAACGGCCGCAACACTGCGCAGCATCAGCCGCATGGCCGCAGGGGCAGCTCATGCCGAGGTCATCCAAAGCGCTGCGGCAGCCGCAATCCAAGCCATCACGAGGCCTGCGCTCACGCGCAGACCGTAGGCCGGCCCACCCGACACCCAGGCCACGGCGCCGCGCGCAATCACACTCGCGCCAAGCACGGCCAGTATGGCTTCGCGTGCCGTCGGCACCGTCATCAAGCCCTGCCCCACCAACTGCCCGATCGATGCCACAGCGGCATGCACCTCAGCGATTGCGGCGAGGAACGCCGTAGCCAAGGCCCCCGCCTCACCAAACTGTGCGCGAAGAAGCGACGACAGCAGCAGCACGCCCGCCATGAAGCCGGCGAAGTAAAGCGCGTGGCTGAAGCGGAACATGCGCGATTCCTGCGTAGGCGCCGGTTGCGCATCAGATCCCCCGCGCAAGCCCAAGGCACCGCCCATCAGCAACACCACGCCGAAGGCCAGAAGCTGTGGCAACACGGCGTTCAACAAGCTTGGAGAGACCGTGGCCAGCACCGGCAGCATCATGAGCAAGGAGGCCAGGGCAGCGAACATCGCTGCGGCCACGCTGGGTCGAAGCAGTGCAGGCGTGTCGCGCACGCGTTGGCCAAAGCCGGCAATGGCGGCTGTGGAAGAAACAAAGCCCGCAAAGAAGCCGGCCAACGCCAAACCACGCTGACTGCCAATGACACGCAAGGCCACATGGCCCAAGGCGCTAACCGCCATCACCAACACCACGAGGCGCCACAGCTTCTGTGGATTCAACGCCCCATCGGGGCCCACGCTCTGGTTGGGCAGCAAAGGCAGCACCAGCAAGGCAGCGGCGAGCAGCAGCAAGCCATCGCGCATTTCGCTTTCGCTGATCAGGTCGCGACCCAGACGATGCAGACGCTCGCGAGCCTGCAGCAACAGCGCTACCAGCACAGCGAGTGCGGCGGCCAGCCCCGGCGATTGCTGAGCCAAGGCGCCCAGCAACACGGTCACCAGCAGCGCGACTTCTCCGGTTTGGCCGGGATCGGACACATCGTTCAGCCGGTAACTGCCGTAGGCCAACAGGCCTACCGCACCCAGCAATACCAGGAACACAGGCAAGCCCAAGGTCCACGCCACTGCGCCGCCTAGGGCAGCAATGGTGTGCGTGCGCATGCCCGCAGGGGTGTGGCCGTGGTGGTCACGCTGGCGTTCACGCACCACCCCCACCAGCAAGCCCAAACCTAGGGCGCTGAGGTAACCGGCATAGGCTGGGTCGAGGCTCATAAGGCGATCATCGCACCGGCAACAGGCTGAACGGCAAGCCCCGCTAGAATGCACGCTTCTTGTTTGCGGAGCCGGCCCCGATGTCGCAGCGTACTCCCCTCACTCGCTTCTTGATTGAAGCCGAACGCGCCGGGCAGATGACGCCTGAACTGCGCCTGCTGATTGAAGTCGTGGCCCGTGCGTGCAAAAGCATTTCGAATGCCATCAGCAAGGGGGCCTTGGGCGGCGTGCTGGGCGATGCCGGCACTGGCAATGTTCAGGGCGAAGCACAGAAAAAACTTGACGTGCTCAGCAACGAAATTCTGCTGGAAGCCAATGCCTGGGGCGGCCACTTGGCGGGCATCGCTTCGGAGGAAATGGAAGAGCCGCATCCGATTCCCGACGCATATCCGAAAGGCAATTTCTTGCTGCTGTTTGATCCCTTGGACGGCAGTTCGAACATCGATGTCAACGTGAGCGTGGGCACGATCTTCTCGGTACTGCGCTGCCCGGATGGCGTGACTGAGCCTGCCACCGAGCACTTCCTGCAACCGGGAACGGCGCAAGTGGCTGCGGGGTACACCATCTATGGCCCCAGCACCGTGCTCGTGCTTACCGTGGGCCACGGCACTCATGCGTTCACTCTGGATCGTGAACTGGGCACCTTCATCCTGACCCAGCGCGATATCCGCGTTCCTGAAGACACGCAGGAATACGCCATCAATGCCAGCAATCAGCGCCACTGGGATGCTCATGTTCAACGCTACATCGGCGATCTATTGGCCGGAAAGACGGGCCCGCGCGGCAAGGATTTCAACACGCGCTGGATTGCCAGCATGGTGGCTGACGTGCACCGCATCATGACCCGCGGCGGCACCTTCATGTACCCGGCGGATGCCAAGTGCCGCGAGAAGGGCGGCCGTTTGCGCTTGATGTACGAAGCCAACCCGATGGCGTTTCTGGTGGAGCAGGCGGGCGGTGCAGCCACCACGGGCACGCAACGCATGATGGAAGTCACGCCCACCGGCTTGCACATGCGTGTGCCGGTGATTCTTGGCTCGAAGAATGAAGTCGCGCAGTTCGAGCGCTACGCACGCGAGGACTGAGCATGTCGGCGCTGCCGGATTTCATTGAGGTCTACGAGGGTCTGATTGATCGCGGCACCTGCGCAGCGATCTGCAAGCGCTTCGATGCTGCGCCGCACGTCGAGGGTCGCGTGGGCGGTGGCGTGTTTCCTGATTTGAAGAAAAGCCGCGACATCAGCATCAGCGGCAAGCCCGAGTGGAACGATGTCGGCGGCGCCTTGATGACCGCCGTCATCACTGGTCTCAAGCACTACCTGCGCAAATACCCTTACACCTTGATTGCGCCATTGATGCTGCAGCGCGCCGACAAAGACGGCAGCAACCAACGCCGCTTAAGCGCTGACGATCTACTGGCGATGGACGATGCCGAGTTAACCGTTCTGGTGCAGCAACTGCTTCGACCCGGAAGTATCAATCTGCAGCGCTACACCGCAGGCGAAGGCGGCTACCCCTACTGGCATTGCGAGCTGTACCCCCGCGACGCCAACTGCGACACCCTGCATCGCACCTTGCTGTGGACGATTTACCTCAACGATGGCTTCGGCGAAGGCGAAACCGAGTTTCTGTATCAACAACGCAAGGTGGTGCCGAAAGCCGGAAGCCTTCTGATTGCGCCCACGGCGTTCACACATACGCATCGCGGCAATCGCCCGGTGGGCAGCGACAAGTACATCGCCACCAGCTGGATCTTGTTCAATCGCGCCGAAGCGATTTTTGGCGCTGGAGGGTGAGAGATGAGAACGAGCAAGGAAGCTGTTGCTCGCCGCGTCGCTGGACGAATCGTTGAGTGGGATGACCAACGGGGATTTGGATTCGTTCTACCCAATGGCGGAGACCAAAAAAGATTCCTCCATATCAAGGCATTTATCAGTCTGCAGCGACGGCCCGCAATCGGCGATTTCGTTGCGTATACACCGGGACTCGATGAACGTGGGCGCCCCACGGCACTAGAGGTCAAGTACAACGTAGGCACCTCCGCTGAAGAACCAGTGGGGAAGAAGAAGCAGTCCACTGGCTGGAGAGCACTTCTTGGATTCTGTGTGCTCATTTCGACTGT
>JAIXVL010000051.1 GCA_027483045.1 Lysobacteraceae bacterium | reverse complement strand
TCCGAGTGCGTCTGGATACGGGGCAGACTCATTCGCGCCAACTGTGGCCGTGGCGCTCGGGCAAGGCCAGTGCGCTAGTGGGGCCCCAGGTGCCGGCGGGATACGGCCGCGGCTCTTGGCCGCGTGCGGTCCAGCCGCCCAGAATCTGGTCCACCCAGGTCCATGCAGCTTCAATCTCGTCACGACGCACAAACAGCGTGCCGTTGCCGCCCAGTGCATCGAGGTAGAGGCGCTCGTACGACACGCGTTTGCGTTCGTGCGAGAAGGCATCGTGCAAGTCAAGGTCGAGCGCCACTTGCGAGAGCTTCACGCCGCTGCGGTCTAGGCCGGGCGTCTTGTTCATCAGCATCAGCGAGATGCGTTCTTCGGGCTGCAGGCGGATGAGCAGAGCATTCGGTTCGGGCTCGGCACCCGCGCCGCTGAAGATGGAGTGCGGCACGGCGCGCAGCTTCAAATAGATCTCGGTGGCCCGGCGCGGCATGCGCTTGCCGGTGCGCAGATAAAACGGCACGCCGCTCCAGCGCCAGTTGTCGATGTGGGCACGAATCGCCACGAAGCTTTCCGTGCGGCTCTTCTTGCCTAGTTCTTCGGCGTATCCGGGCACGGCGCGGCCATCGATGGCACCTGCGGTGTACTGCCCCGCCACTGTGTGTGTCGCAACGTCCTCACCTTCGATGGGGCGCAAGGAACGCAAGACCTTCAGCTTCTCGTTGCGCACCGCACCGGGATCGAAGTGCGAAGGCGGCTCCATCGCCGTGAGCGTGAGCAATTGCAGCAGATGGTTCTGCACCATGTCGCGCATGGCGCCGCTTTCATCGTAGTAGCCGCCGCGGCCTTCCAAGCCCACGGTTTCGGCGACGGTGATCTGCACCTGCTCAATGAAGCGCGAGTTCCACAGCGGCTCAAACAGCGCATTGCCGAAGCGCAGGGCCAAGAGGTTTTGCACGCCCTCTTTGCCCAAGTAGTGGTCGACGCGAAACACCTGCGCTTCGCGGAACACTTTTGCCACAGATTCGTTGATGGCGATGGAGCTGGCCAAATCGTGGCCGATGGGTTTTTCCAGCATGACGCGCATGCGGGAGTCGGCAACGCCACCGGCGGCCAGCGCTTCGCAGATCGGGCCGTACCAGCGGGGCGCCGTCGACAGGTGCACAAGCGTGTCACCGCTGCCGCGCATCTCGCACATGCGCACCGTGAGGGACGCCAGTGCCGCGGGGTCATCGATCGATGCAGCGTGATACTCCACGCGGGTGAGAAGCGCGGTGAGCGCGTCTTCGTTCAACTCGCCTGAGGGAATAGCTTTGCGCACCGCCTCGGCCACGTTGGCGCGAAACGCATCGCGATCCATCACCGTTCGTGCCGTTCCCAAAATGCGCAGGCCGTTGGGGATCAGTGCATCGCGCTCCAGCGCATACAGCGAAGGCAGCAGCATGCGCTGCGCCAAATCGCCGGTCGCGCCAAACAACACGAACAGGGTGGCATCTTGGGTCATGGTCAAAAGGGTTCTCGTCTACGCGCTGTGGGTGCAGGTTGGCTAGGCGCCGGAAACCCGCGTTCTCGTTGGGTGGTCAGCCTAATCTCTCGCCTGATTGAGGGTTTCAGCTGCAAACGTATTCATCGTGGTCTGCCGCGCAAAGCTATACTCATCAGCGTTCCGCAGGGCGCGCCCAGTGCCGCCTTTGCGCTGTATTGCCTTGTTGCCTTGCCGCGAGAACTGCCCCGATGAAGCCGCTTCGTTTCGCCCTCATTCTGCTCGCTCTGTGCACCCTTTTGGCTGCGTGCGGCAACAAAGGGGAGTTGGTGCGCCCCGAGCCTCAAGGTGCGGCTAACGCCGGATGAACACTGCGCTGCACCGCGCCCGCCGCTTCAGCAAGATGCATGGCGCGGGCAACGATTTCATCGTGCTGGATCTGCGTGACGGCAGCGCGGCACCCAGCCCTGACGAAGCAGCCCGCATGGCCGATCGGCACTTCGGCATTGGCTGCGACCAGATCCTCACCATCGAATCCCCGCTCCACGCCGATACGGTGGCGAGCTACCGTATCTGGAACGCGGACGGCAGTGTCGCGGGGCAGTGCGGCAATGGGGCCCGTTGCGTGGCCGCATGGCTGATGCGCGACGGCACAGGCCGCGGCGCGCATTTCGCCATCGATAGTCCTGCGGGCACGATCTCGGCAGAGCCTTTGCCCAATGGCGATGTTCGCTTGGCCATGACGGTGCCGCAGTTTTCGCCCGTGGCCATTCCTTTGAAGGGCATGCCTGAAGCCTCGCACTATCGTGTGGACAGCCCTTTTGGCGCCCTGAGTTTTGGCGCCGTCTCGATGGGCAATCCACATGCCGTGCTCGAGGTGGCGAACATCGATGCCGCCGACGTGGACGGAATCGGTTCATGGCTGCAGCGCTCGGCATGGTTTCCGGAGAGCGTGAATGTGGGCTTTGCTCAAGTGCTGGCGCCCGATCACATCCGTCTGCGAGTCTTTGAGCGTGGCGTGGGCGAAACCCTTGCCTGCGGCAGCGGCGCTTGCGCGGCTGTGGCGGTGTTGGTGCGCCAAGCGCGTGTTCAGCGCGCGGTGCGCGTTGATCTTCCCGGCGGCACCTTGACCATTGCGTGGCCCGACGATGCGGCGGCCGTGGTGATGGCAGGCCCAACGGTTTTTGTTTTCGAAGGAGAGTGGACCCATGACTGATGAGCGCACGACGCGCGACCAAGCCACCGAGGTAGCGCAGTGGCTGCGCCGCCACCCGCGGTTTCTAGAGCAATACCCGGATATCGCAGCGAACCTCGTAGTGCCGCGCGATGCGGGTGCCAGCACCTCGCTGGCCAGCTATCAGCTTGAAGTGCTGCGCGAAAAGAATCGTGAGCTCACGCGCCGCCTGCACGAGTTGTTTGGCAATGCGCAGGTGAACGAGCGTCTCGCCGTGCGCACGCATCAGCTCAGCCTCGCCCTGATGCGCGCACAGGGCTCTGCTGAAACGCTGCGCACTATGGTGGCCGTGTTGCGCGAAGACTTTGCGGGCGATGCCGTGCGCATTCTTCTGTTCCATCCAGTCGACGGCTTGGCCGATGCGGATTGGGCGCAGGTGGTGCCGCAAGCCGATGCGCGCCTTGAAGGCTTCCGCGAATCCATCGGCAGTGGCGAGCCCTTCTGCGGCCGT
Source organism: Lysobacteraceae bacterium (assembly GCA_027483045.1). Classification (GTDB taxonomy): domain Bacteria; phylum Pseudomonadota; class Gammaproteobacteria; order Xanthomonadales; family Xanthomonadaceae; genus Silanimonas. The sequence continues at coordinate 996 of JAIXVL010000051.1, read as the reverse complement.
TTGCTGCCCGAACGCGCCAGCCTGTTGTTTGGCAGCGCCGCAGAGCAGGTGGCTTCGTCTGCGGTGTTGCCGGTGGCGGGCGTAGGCCTCGTGGCCGTAGGCAGCACCGATGCGCACCGTTTCTTCCCGGGCATGGGCACGCTGTTCCTGCGCATGATGGCGGAGGCTTTGGCCACCGCGTTGGCGCGGAAGGACTAGGGCGCCGGTGACGGCCGCACTGCTTGAGGGCTTGGACGCCTTCCTCGCCCACCTCAAGGTCGAGAAGCAGGCCTCGCCGCACACCTTGGATGCGTATCGCCGTGATTTGGGCGATTTGCGTACATGGGCCGAAGCGCAGGGTTTCGCCGATTGGGGCGCGGTGGATGGCTTGGCCTTGCGCGCGTTCATTGCCGATGAGCATCGACGCGGTTTGGCGCCGGCCAGTGTGCAGCGCCGTCTTTCCGCGTGTCGCGCGCTGTTCCGTTGGTTGCTGAAGCATGCGGCAATCGCGGCCGACCCCAGTGCCGGGCTGCGTGGCCCCAAAGCGCCGCGCAAATTGCCGCAGGTCTTGGATGCCGATGAAATGGGGCAGTTGGTGGAAGTGCCCTCCGGCGCGCCATTGGGCCTGCGCGATCGCGCCATGATGGAGTTGTTCTATTCCAGTGGCCTGCGTGTTTCAGAGCTGTGCGGCTTGCGCTGGGGCGATTTGGATTTGCTAAGCGGCGAAGTGCGCGTGCTGGGCAAAGGCCAGAAAACCCGCATCGTTCCGGTGGGCCGCCACGCGCGTGAGGCGCTCGCGCTGTATCGCGCCGAAGCGCCGGCAGGTGCGCAACAGCCGGTGTTTCCGGGTCGCGCGGGCGCCGCCATCTCCGTGCGTGCCGTCCAAAAGCGTGTGCGCGAATTGGCCATGCGGCAGGGCGTTTGGAAGCGCGTTCATCCGCATCTTCTGCGCCACAGTTTTGCCAGCCACGTGCTGGAAAGCTCAGGCGATTTGCGTGGGGTGCAGGAGTTGCTGGG
>JAIXVL010000024.1 GCA_027483045.1 Lysobacteraceae bacterium | reverse complement strand
CCCACCCGAAGCAAAAAAACGCAGACCGGCGCTTACCGGCACTGACGCTTATTCTTCGTTGGCAACCTTGGTCTTGGTGTCGATCACTTTCTTGCCACGGTAGAAACCGTTGGCCGTCACGTGATGACGCAGGTGCGTCTCGCCGCTGGTCGGGTCGGTCGCGAGCTGCTTAGCGGTAAGCGCATCGTGCGAGCGGCGCTGGCCGCGGCGGGAAGGGGTAACGCGGGATTTCTGGACAGCCATGGGTCAATCTCCGAGGGTCTTGCGGCCTTTCAGCGCAGCCAAGGCGGCGAAAGGGTTGATTCTGGGTTCTTCAGTTTCTACTGCGTCCGCATCAGCCCAATGGGCCTCTACTTCTTCGGTTCCGGGCTTTACCGGGAATGTTGGTACGGCAAGGATGAGTTCGTCCTCCACCAGATCCAACATCCGCAACTCGCCATCCGAGCCCACCAGGACGGGCTCAAAGCCCTCTGGAAGGGCGCTTTCTTCCGATTCATCCGCCAGCAGACCGAGCCGCTGACGCACATGGACCGGGAACAAAAAGCGCTCAAGCGTTCGCTGACACTGCAGCGGAAGCTCGACTTCGACCATGACATCCACCATGGCCTGTCCGGATATGTCGCGATCAAATTCGATCTCGAAGTGGCACTCGCCCTCGGTATCCACCAATAGCCCGGCGAGCCGGGTGAAGGAGGACAGCGGGGTGCGGCCAGTGAAGCAGCGCGTGGCAGACACCATGCGCCAAGCATCCACCACGGGAAGCGAGGTCGCGGACATAAGCGCGGAATGGTAGGCAGGGGCGGGCCTCATGTCAAACCCTAAACCGCTTTATCCATTCAGTGTTTGCCGCAGCCCGCGGCGGGCGGGCACACTCAAATGCTACTCGCTGAGCACGGCCCCTTGTTTATGGATGTTTGGATTCTCGCCGTTGCGGCACCCGTGACCCTTGGCTTGGGACTGGGCTTCATTGTCTGGAAGGGCCGGCGACGCAGAGAAGCCGCGCTTCGCGCCCTGCTTGATCGCGCCGATGCCGTACAGGGCCTACTGGCCGAGGCCAGCCGGCAAATGTCAGCTTGGCGCGGAACGGTCGGGCGCCTCGCCGGCGATTTGGGCTCAGGCGCCCAGCAGGCCTTGCAGGGCGAGCCATTGATCCGCGAGGCAAAACGCGACCTTCTGCAGCACCGGCTGTGGATTCAGCAGCGCGGCATGGACGCCAGCCAGAAGGAGCTTGGCGAGGCCTTGAGCACGCTTCAGCGCGTGGAAGACCGCCTATCGGCCCAATTGCGCGCGCTTCAGAGCGCCGGCGACGCACTCACTCAGGCGACCGACGCCGCCCACGAGGCAGCACGCCGGGAACCGCCCTCATTGCGACGACCCGCTGATGAGCCCGGTGCAGCCGGCTGAATCGCGCACTGCCGGCATCAGCCAAAAACGCTTTCCGTCGCCCGGCCCCTGAACCACGACCCTCGGGCCGGCGGGCCTGAACCAAGTGCAAGTGCGGGCAACCCACGGCTCACGCTCGCTCTCGGGGGTCTCTTCCACTTCGAACATGAGCCACGCCCGCGTGCCCGGCTTGATCCGAGCAATTCCAGCCTCGTCGTAGCCCCACGCGCCCAGCTGCGCGGCGCGACCGTGCTTGTGGTTGTTCCAGTGATCAAGGGTGAACACCACCGGACGCCGATCAAGCGCAAAGCTGAGTTGAGCGGCCAGCATGAAGTTGTCGGCCACGAGGGCATCATCCGCCTGCAAACGCGGGCGAAGCGCCTCGGCAGCTTCCGACCAGCCCAGCAGGTTGTCGGCATACAGCGGCGTGCCTGCGCTGCGAGCCGCCCAAGCGGGCACCGAAGGGATCAGCATGAGAACGGCCAACAGCGAGGTTCCAAGCCAGGCCAAGCCCAGCGCCCATTCTTCGACCCAGCGGCGGCTGTGGGCGTCGATCCAAATGGGAACCAAGGGCATCAGCGCCAGATAGGCGGGCAAGGGCCAGTGCAGAGAAAAACGCGCGCGATCAGCGAACGGGGCCAGTACGGCGTACATCAGCACTAAGGCCACCCCCGCAACAGCCAACAGATGCCGGCCCCGCTGCGCTTCAATTCCCGAAGCAGCAGGCATTGAAGCCCTCGAGCCAAATCGCTCTCGAAGGACAGCAAAACTGGCGACAAGAAGCGCGCCATACAGCACCGGCGTTGTCACGATGACTTGTGCCAAGGGCTGTAGCAGCCCGCGCGCTTGGAACGCCCACGGGTGGCGATCCAGCAGTTGAAACTTCAGGCCCGCCGCATCGGCCCCGAGGTTGTAGTCCAGCAACGGCCACCACGCAGCGGCCCCAAGAGCCAGCGCGGCAAGAACGCGCGGATGGCGAAGCAGCGACAAACCACCGGCCGCCCATAAGCCGAGAAAACCCGCGACCAAAAGCGGAGCGAATCGATAGTGGCTGAATGCGCCCAAGGCCAAGGCCAAGGCCAATTGCGCGCACAGCGCCCAACTGACACGTCGCAACAGCCCCACACACGCATCGAGCGCGAGCAAGGCCGCCAGAGTGAGGGGCGCATCGGGTAAACCCATCACCCCCATGGGCAACAACAGCGGCAGGGGCAAACTCCAGAGCCCCGCCCGCCAAGCCTGCTCGGGGCCGGCCACACGGCGTGCCATTCGCACAACGAGCCACGGAAGCGCTGCAGCGAACACGACAAAAGGCCAGCGCAGGCCAAACGCCGTGTCGCCCGCGATGGCGGTACCTGCGGCAATGAGCGCCGCGGTTCCGCCGGGAAGGTCGGAGTACGCCCACGCCGGATGCAAGGCTTCCCAGGCATAAAACGCTTCGTCGCCGAACAGCGGCAGAAAGACCGCAAAGCTCAGCTTGATCAGCACTGTGCAGCCCCAAAGCGCAGCGAACTTCACGCCAAGCCGTGAAGGGCCCGTGCCAGACTCGCCATCCATCGCCGTTGATTGACCCACCATGCATCCTTCGACCAAAGCGGCCGCCATCCTACCGCCCACAGCTCGTGCCGCCCTCGATGCGGCCATTGCGCAGGTCAACAGCCTTGTTCTGGGCAAGCCCCGCGAGGTACGACTCGCCTTCACCGCGCTCCTGGCCGGGGGCCACCTGCTGGTCGAAGACCTTCCCGGCCTCGGCAAGACCACGCTGGCGCGTGCCATGGCCGCCACGCTGGGCCTCGACTTCCAGCGCATGCAGTTCACCGCCGATCTGTTGCCCTCCGACATTCTTGGCGTTTCGGTGTACGACCAAGGCGATCGCGCTTTCCGATTCCATCCAGGGCCGCTGTTTACCCAGCTTTTGCTTGCCGACGAAATCAATCGCGCACCGCCGCGCACCCAAAGCGCATTGCTGGAAGCCATGGCAGAACAGCAGGTGACCGTTGATGG
>JAIXVL010000125.1 GCA_027483045.1 Lysobacteraceae bacterium | reverse complement strand
CGCTAAGGGTAGTCGAAGCCGCGCCGAACTGCAGGCGGGCCAACTCGGCATAAAGCCCGCCCTTGGCCAGCAATTCGGCATGCGTGCCGATGTCGATGATGCGGCCGGCATCCATCACCACAATTCGGTCGGCCTTCAGCACGGTGGCCAAACGATGCGCGATTACCAGCGTGGTGCGGCCTTCCATCAGGCGTTCTAGGGCCTGTTGGATCATGTGTTCGCTTTGCGCATCCAATGCTGAGGTGGCTTCGTCGAGCAGCAGCACGGGAGCATTTTTCAGAAGTGCGCGGGCAATGGCGATGCGTTGCTGCTGCCCACCGGAAAGACGCGCGCCGCGTTCGCCCAATTCACTGGCGTAGCCCTCGGGCAGAGCGCGAATGAAATCATCGGCCTCGGCCAAGCGCGCTGCAGCTTCAATCTCGGATTGCGTGGCTTCGAGTCGGCCGTAGCGGATGTTCTCCGCGGCCGTGGTGGCAAAAATCATCGGGTCTTGCGGCACCAAGGCCACGCAGGAGCGAAGGGCCTGCGGATCAAGTTGGCGCAAATCGATGCCGTCGAGCGTGATGCGGCCTTCTTGCGGGTCGAAGAAGCGAAGGAGCATTTGCAGCATGCTGCTCTTGCCTGCGCCGGAAGGGCCCACGAGCGCAACGGTTTCGCCGGGTTCAATGGCAAGCGCAATACCGTCCAAGGCAGGTGAATCGCGGCGCGTGGGATAGAAGAAGCGCACATCCTCGAAGCGCAGCGCACCGCGCACGGGTGTGGGCAAGGCCACGGACTGAGCAGGCGCAGTGATGCCGGGTTCTTCGTTAAGCAAGTCGCCAATGCGCTGCATGCCGCCGCCTGCGCGCTGCACTTCGGCCCACACTTCGGTGAGCGCGCCTACCGAGCCTGCGCCGATCAGGGCGTACAACATGAACTGGCCCAGGGTGCCCGCACTCATCTGGCCGCTGATGACCGCCTGCGCACCGCTCCAGAGCACTAGCACGATGGCGCCGAAAAAAAGCACGATCACCGCAGCGGTCAAGAGTGCCTGCAGTCGAATGCGCTTTGCCGCCGCGCCAAGCGTGGCCACGAGGGCCTCACTGAAGCGCTGCTGCTCGTAGGCCTCGCGCGCGTAGCTTTGCACCGTGTGCATTGCGCCCAGCGTTTCACCGGCGCGTGTATTGGCATCGGCCACGCGATTTTGGCTGGTCTCCGACGCTTTGCGAACGCGGCGGCCACCCAAAGCAATGGGCAGCACTGCCAAAGGAATGCCGATCACGGCCAACCCAGCTAGCTTGGGGCTGGTAATGGCCAGCATGACCACGCTGCCCAGCACGGTCACGATGCTGCGCAAGGCCACCGACATGCTGGAGCCCACGACGCTGCGCAACAGCTCGGTGTCAGCCGAGAGGCGCGACACCAACTCAGCCGAGCGCGAACGGTCGTAGAAGCTTTGGTCGAGCGAGAGGAAATGCCCATAAAGCTTTCCGCGCAAGTCGGCCACAACGCGCTCGCCAAGCATCGAGATGAAGTAGAAGCGCAGCGCGGTGGCCACGGCCAACAGCAAGGCCACACCAAACATCAGCAAGAACCAGCGGTTGATGTCACCGCCTGCGCTGAATCCCTGGTCGATCATGTGCTTCAGCGCCACAGGCAACGAAAGCGTGGCGACCGAAGAGAGCGCCAATGCCCCAAGCCATGCGGCCAGAAGCCGTTTGTGTGGCGAAAGAAAGGGCAGCAAGCCGCGAAGCGAAAGCAGGCGTTGGCGCGGGGTGCCCGGCGTTTCGGGTGTGGCGGCCGGAGCGGCCGTGGGAGCTGGAGAAGACATGGGGGCTATTGTCGCACTCGCGGGGCGCGGAGGGCTCACGCTTCAGGAAACACCTGTGCATGTCCACGGGTGGCATCACGAAGCCGGGCCTCCAACGCGTCCAAATGCGCTTCAGGAAGGCAGATGCGCACGCGCAAACCTTCGGTTTCGAAGTGTTCCTCCAGCTTCTGCGCCTGCGCAGCTGCCAGCGCGGCATGCAGCACGGCGCTGTGCGCGAAGCCCACGCGGACATCGACGTTCACAAGGGTGATGAGTGGCCGCCGTGCAGCAGTGCGTAAAGCTTCGGCGGCGGCGCCTCCGTAGGCGCGCACCAAGCCGCCAGCACCCAGCTTGATGCCGCCAAACCAGCGCGTGACCACGACGAGCACTCGGTCCAGACCTTGCCCGTCGATGGCGGCCAAGATGGGTTTTCCTGCTGTTCCGGCCGGTTCGCCGTCGTCGCTAAAGCGGTAGGCCTGCCCAAAACGCCAGGCCCAACAGTTGTGATGTGCGTCGGAAGCGCTCAGTGCAGCGATCTGCGTCATCGCGTCATCGGGGCTTTCAATGGGAATACCGCGGGCGAGATGGCGGCTCTTCTTCACCTCAAGCAGGGCTTGAGCGGGCCCTGCCAAGGTCTCGCTGCTCACGGGCTTTCGCGAAATGCCGCGATCTCGGCTGGCAAAGGCGTACGCGGAAACTGCCGCTCGAAGCGTTGCAGGCTGGCCCGCGCCCCAGCCTTGTCGCCTTCAGCGATGCGCGCGGCAATGCGTTCCAGCCATTGATCCGGTCCGAGGCGTGCGTCTTCGGTGATCGGCACATCGGCCAAAGCGATGCGGCTACCAAAGACCGTGATGCGGTCGAGCGACTCGGCCTCGTCGGCAACCATGTTCTCTGCGGCTGCTGGTGCGGGTGCAGCCATGGCCATGGGTGGTGGTGAGGCCGCAGGCGCTGCTGCAAAGGCTGCTGGTTCGGGCGCACTTTCTTTGCGCTGCGCTTCTTCGCTGGCCACGCGTTCTCGTGCGACGTCGGCGCGATTTTGCGCGGGGGCTTGGCGGCGTTGTTCTGCGGGCGGTGGCGGTGCGACTTGCAAGGCTGAATCGGCCTCACGCTCGGTACGGGCCGCGAAATCCACGGGCACTGATTCCGCCATGGGTGCTGCGGGAGCGGCTGCCATGGGCGCATTCAGGCCTGCAGGCGCAGCAGCCGATTCCACGGCATCCATGCCAAAGCCGCCGAGGCGCCAGACTAAACCGGCGGCCATCACGCAACTGGCGGCAAGGCCAAGGCCCCAGCCCAAACGCGAACTGCGACGGCGCTGCACGCGTGGCGATTCATGCGTGGCCACCACGGCGTCGCGCGCCGCGGCAAGAATGCGTGCATCCAGTGCCGAAGGCGGCTCGCCAGTGGGCAAGGCGCGCAGCACGCGTGCCAGCGCGCGCTCGTCCTCGTCCAATGGTTCGCGGCGTTCGGTGCTCATCGCAGGGTTCCTGTTTTTCCTTCGGGTGCGGCGTCACGCAAGCCCGTCAATCGTGATTTCAATTTGTCCATGGCGTAGCGCAGGCGTGATTTCACGGTTTCGCGCCCCACGCCGGTAATCAGGCCAATCTCTTCGAGCGACAGCTCTTGCTCCAAGCGCAGCACGACCACTTCGCGTTGGTCGGCGGGCAGTTCCTCCAAGGCGCGCTGCAGGCGTCGGCGTTCTTCAAACACCGAAAGCGTGTGCTCTGGCGTTTCGGGGTCGGCCTGTTGTTCCAGCCGCTGCATATCGTCTTCGCTGGCCATGGGGCGGTAGGCCGCCGCGCGCCAGTGGTCGGTCACGCGATTGCTCGCAATCTGAAACAACCAGGTGCTGAACTTCGCCTCGGGCCGGTAAGCGTCACGCGCGGTGATGAGCTTCTGCCACACATCTTGGTAAAGCTCTTCAGCCGTGGCTTGCACGCGCACTTGGCGAAGAATGAAGCGGAACAGCGGGCCACGGTGGCGGGCATAGAGCAGTTCGAACGCCTCGGCCTCGCCGGCCGCATAGGCCAGCATCAAGGCTTCGTCGCTGCGTTCTGCATCCATGCCGCCGAGCGTAGGGGAAAGCGCCCGCCGGGCAAAGGCCGGGCGCATGTGCGGTTCAGTCGCCAGCGATCTGCAAGGGCTTGTCATTAGTTTCTGCGAGTGGCTCGCCATCCAATTGCGCAGCGGTACGCACCAGTTGGCGCAGCTCGGCGCGTGTGCCGTCGGTGTCGTGGGGCGAAGCCAGTGCAGCGCGGTCAATCCACTGCGCCACCTGTGCCCAACCGAAGCCGCCGAGCGCTTCGCCACCGCGCAGGCGCTCGCCATAGGCCGCGACCGCCGCTGCCCATTGCATGGAGGGTGAAGGCTGCGCGCGCTGTGCTGCCGCAGTCACGGGCTGCTCCAACAAACGGCTGGCACCACCCTCGGCGGCTTTGTAGCGCAGACGCACGGTGGCGAGTTCGGCAGCGTGGCCCTGTGGCTGCGATGACGCGGCGTACTTCAAGGGCGCGTTCCACTCACCACCGCTGCCCACCAAGGCGATTTCGTAAAGCGCGGTCACGTCGTGGCCTGCGCCGATTTCGCCAGCGTCCACCGCATCGTTGGCGAAGTCTTCGCGCTTCAGTTGGCGGTTCTCGTAACCGATGAGGCGGTACTCAGCCACCTGCACAGGATTGAATTCCACTTGGATTTTCACGTCCTTCGCCACGGTGAGCAGGGTGCCCGCCATCTCATCGCGCAGCACCTTGATGGCTTCGCGCGGGGTGTCGATGTAGCTGTGGTTGCCGTCGCCCACATCGGCCAATTGCTCGGCCATGGCGTCGTTGTAGTTGCCCTGGCCAAAGCCAAGTGTGGAAAGCGCGATGCCATGTTTGCGCTGCTCGCCCACCAGCGTTTCGAGGGCCGTTGGGTCGGTAGTGCCCACATTGAAATCGCCGTCGGTGGCCAGAATCACGCGGTTGATGCCGCCTTCGCGCTGCGATTGGCGCGCGACCTGATACGCGAGCGCAATGCCCTCGCCACCGTTGGTGGAACCGCCGGCTTCCAACTGATCCAGTGCAGCCAAAATGCTGGCTTTCTCCGCGCCTGAAGTCGGTGGTAACACCAATCCGGCACTGCCCGCATACACGACGATCGACACACGGTCTTGCGGACGAAGGTTTTGCGCCAACTCACGCAGCGCCAACTTCACGAGCGGCAGTTTGTCGGCGTCTTGCATGGAGCCGCTGGTGTCGATGAGGAACACCAAGTTCGCGGGCGGCAATTCGGCAGCGGGAACTTCATAGGCCTTCAAGCCCACGCGCATGAGCAAGCGCTTGCTGTTCCACGGTGCGGCCGCCAGTTCGGTGTGGACGGCAAAGGGCTGAGCTCGCGATGTCGGCGGCGCATAGCCGTAGTCAAAGTAGTTCAGCATTTCTTCCACGCGCACCGCGTCTTTCGGTGGGCGTTGGCCCCACGAGAGCATGCGACGCAGATTGCTGTAGCTGCCTGTGTCCACATCAATGCTGAAGGTGGAGAGCGGCTGCTCGCTGGCACGCTGCACGGGGTTGGGCGGCAGATCGGTGTAGTTCTCGGTGTTGGCTTGTGGCAACGCGGCGACGTCGGTCATTGATGCGAAATTCAATGCCGCAGGTGGTGCAGGCGGAGGTGCGCTAGCCGGCGCAAGCATGGCCTCTTGCCGCACGCGCGTTCCGCTCACCACCACGCGGTCCAAGCTGCGTGATTCTTGCTCGCGAAGTTGATCTTGCGAGGCGGCTTCTTTAGCGAGTTGAACGGCCGGCTCTTCCGGCGCTTGCGGTGGCGAGGTTTCAGCGACCGGCGAGGACTGGCAGCCGGCCAAAGCCAGCAGAACAGCGAAGGACAGGGTGCTGTGGGAAAGGCGACGTGATGAGGTGTGCATGGCAGGGCTCCGTGGGTGGCCCTGCTTGCAACGCGTGGGGGAGGGGAATGGGGTTGATGCTGTTTCTCGGAGCGCCAAGCGCTCTAGAACCTCAGCCCGCCACCACCATCAGCCGCGTCTCGCTGAAATCATCCAATGCCCAGCGTGGGCCTTCGCGGCCTAACCCGCTGTCCTTTACGCCGCCATAGGGCATGCGGTCGACGCGCACCGTGGGCACATCGCCCACGATCACGCCGCCCACTTCAAGCACATCCCAAGCCTTCATTGCGTGGTCCATCCGCGCGGTGAATACGCCGCATTGCAGGCCGAATCGGCTGTCGTTCGCGCGTTGCAAGGCGTGGTCGAAGTCTTCTGCGGCTTCCAGTAACAACACGGGGCCGAAGGCTTCTTCGCGATAGAGCGGCAGATGCGTGGGTACGTTTTCAAGCACGGTGGCAGGTAGCAACGTGCCGTTGCGTTCGCCGCCCAGCAGACGTGTCGCGCCTGTAGCAACGGCTTCCGCAATCCAAGCCTCCAACTTGCTCGCTGCGGCCGCGCTGATCATCGGACCCACCACGGTGTGTGCTTCGCGAGGGTCGCCGTGGGCCAGGGTGCGCACGGCGGCGATGATCTTCTCGCGGAGTTCGGGCAGCACGGCCTTGTGCACGATCAAGCGCTGCACGCTGATGCAGCTTTGCCCGGCTTGCCCGAACGCGCCTGCCACGATGCGCGCGGCAACGTGATCCAAGCTCGCGCCTGGCTCGGCATCCACGATGCAGGCCGCATTGCCGCCTAATTCCAGCACCACTCGTTTTTTTCCGGCGCGTGCTTTTAAGTCCCAGCCAATCAAGCCGCCGGTGAAACTCAGCACAGCGATGCGCTGGTCTTCCACCAAGGGCGCGGCGTGCTCGTTGCTGCACGGCAGGATGGAAAACGCGCCTTCCGGCAAGTCGCATTCCGCCAGCCACTGGCCCAAGGCCAGCGCGGAAAGTGGTGTGGCGGGTGCGGGCTTCAACAGCACCGGGCAACCGGCGGCCAAGGCGGGGGCCAGCTTGTGCAGCACCAAATTGAGCGGGAAGTTGAAGGGTGTGATGAGGCTGGACACGCCCACTGGCACACGGCGGGTCATACCCCGCCATCCGCGCGTCGATGCGTCGCGATCCAGATCGAGCAACACGCCATCCAAGCGGCCCGCTTCCGCAGCAGCCTCGCGCAAAGTCGCTTGCGCGCGAGCCACTTCCGTACGTGCGGAGGTGATGGGCTTTCCGCCTTCGGCGGTGATGGTCGCGGCCAGCATCTCGGCATGTTCTCCCACGCGTCGCAACAGGTGCTCCAACACCTCGCGCCGACGCCAGCCGGGGAGGGCGGCCATAGCGCAGCGCGCTGCATGTGCGGCGGCGATGGCTTGCTCGATGTCGGCGGGCCCCGCTTGCGCCACATTGGCAATGGGCTCGCCCGTCCACACGTCCCGCAGCGTGCGTGTTTCGGCGGTGTGCGTTGCGCGATTGGCGAGCCACAGTGGCTGCAAGGTGCTCATGCGTCTTTTCCGCGCGAGGGCAGGCGTTCGACGCGCAGGGGCAATTCGCCCGACGCAATACGTGCGGTAAGGCTCTCGCCTTCCGTTACAGATTGCGCATCGCGCACGGCGCTGCCGTCGGCGCGAAGCAAAATGGCGTAGCCACGATCCAGCGTGGCCAGCGGGCTCACGGCATGCAGGCCGCGGCCTAGTTCGCGCAGCCGGGCAATACGCTGTTGCAAGGTGCGCAGCAGTGCAGTGCCGCGACGCGCATCCAACAGCGCCAGACGCTGCCGCACGCGAGTGAGCCGAAGCGCCGGATGCTGCGCTTGCAGTGCGCGGCCCTGGGCATCGGTACCGCGGCGCAACCGTGCAAGCCGCAGTGCCATGGCGGCGCCAATGCGGGCGTGCAGGTGCAGGGCGCGTTCTCGACTGCGTTGCAGGCGGCGTTCGGGATGTGCGCTTTGCAAACGCAGTGCCGCATGGTCGAGCCGCTGCTTGGCGCGTTCCAGTGCGTGATCCAATCGACGGGTGGCGCGGGCTTGGAGATGCTTCAGTCGCTCGCTCATCTCATCGCTGTTGGGCACCAGCAGTTCAGCCGCAGCCGAGGGCGTTGGGGCGCGTAGGTCGGCTACGAAATCGGCCAGCGTGAAGTCCACTTCATGGCCAATGGCAGAAACCACGGGCACCGGCGACTGCGCGATGGTGCGCAGCAGGGCTTCATCGTTGAAGCACCACAAATCCTCGAGCGAGCCACCGCCGCGCGCTAAAAGCAGCACGTCGTGGCGCTTCGCCGCATAGGCGGCACGCAGCATGGCGATGATCGCGGGTGCCGCCGCCGCGCCTTGCACGGGCACGGGCAACAGCTCGACCTCCAACATGGGCCAACGGCGCGTCAGAACGCTTTGGATGTCGCGGATCACGGCGCCGCTGGGCGAAGTAATGACCCCAAGCCGTTGCACATAGCGGGGCAGGGGGCGTTTGCGCGCGGCGTCGAACAGGCCCTCGGCCTCGAGCTTGGCCTTGAGTGCCTCGAAAGCCCGCCTCAGCGCGCCTTCGCCGGCTTCCTCCATGTGCTCGAGCACCAGTTGGTAGTCGCCGCGCGGCTCGTACAGCGTGAGCTTGCCGCGCACCAGCACCTGCATGCCGTCGCGCGGTATGAAGCGCAGCCAATGCGCCTTAGCCTTGAACATCGCGCAGCGCACTTGGGCGCGGTCGTCCTTCAGCGTGAAGTACAGATGCCCTGAGCCGGGGCGCGCCAAGCCCGAGAGCTCACCTTCCACCCAAATGGACGTGAAGCTGCCTTCCAGCAGGTCGCGTGCGAGCGTATTGAGCTGTGAAGGCCGCAGAGCCGGCCTTTCGGCAGTGATGGGCGTATTCATGGCGTGGCCTTGCGTAGCCCCGAGTGGGGGGCGCAAAGGTACACTGTAGGCCTTGGCTGGGAGCCTGTTTTCATGAGCGAAGTGTATCGACGATTGGGTGAGGTGCTGCCGTCAGGCGCGCGCGCTCAGCTGCCTTTTGTGGCCGACGCCAAGCACGCTGCGGCGTGGATCGAGGCGCTGCCCCGTGCCGATGTTGCTGCCACGCGCCGCAGTCTGTTGACGGCACTGGAAGCCCTGAGCACCACCACGCAGCTGAAAGGCGGCACGCGCCGTGAGATTGCTGAGCTTTTGCGGCCTATCGTGATGGATGCCGCCTTGTCCACTCAGCGTCAGTTTGCTGGCAAGCCCTTGCCGCTGATGGGTGAATTGGCGGCCCTGCCCAGCGAACTCGCGCAGCTCCATTTGCGTCTTGCACATGCCTATCGCATGGCAGCGTCCGACCAATGCGCGCCTTCGGGCACCCTGCCGTGGTTGCGCGGCGCGCATGTGACCGATGCCCTGAACCGCTCCGTGCACCACTTTGCCGAGGCCATGTTGGGCGCATGGCGCGTGTACGCCAGCCTTCCGGAAGGCGCGTGGCAAGGCCTGCATCGGGTGTATCACTTTGCGGTCGCCCGCGAGCTGGAGCGCCGCCCTTCGAATGACTCCTTGCTGCCGGGCTTGGCGCCGATCCGCGATCGTTATGTTCAACTGTTGCTGATGGCGGTGTTGAATCCGCGAGGGTTCTCGCAGACTGAGCAGGACCGCGCTTGGGCCGTATGCGATGCCTTTGCGCCGCGCACCGCACTGCGCGACTCGCCCACATCCACATCGGTGGGCGTGCCCGACGATAGCGATGAAGGCCCGGGCGGCAAGGCGCCGCCTCGTCAGTGGTTGGACCTCGTGCAAATGGCCACCTCGGTGGAAGCTGCGCTGTCCTCGGGGTCGGAAGAAGAAGCCACGATGGTTGTGGAAATGGGCCCGGCGCTGAAATTCAGTGTGGATGGCCTGCGCAAAATGCGCCGTGCGTTTTCGCAGGCAGCGTCGCGCCAGTTCATTCGTTTGGATGGCGGCCACGAAGTGGAAACCGTGTTCGGCCTCTCCGGCATCCACTTTCAGGCGAGTGGCGAGCGCGATTTCGATGCTTTCGCGCGCCAGGTATTGGGCAACGAAATCACCGAGACAGCCCGCGCCTCGTGGTCGGCGGGTAGTGGCGATGTCGCTGGGCGCAACAGCCGAGTGCCCGCCACGGTGGTGGACCAGAGCTTGGGCGGCTATCGCATGCGTTGGTCGTTGGAGAACCAACTGCGCCTTCGCGTGGGCGAGATCGTGGGCATCCACGTGGGCGATGCCGAAGACCCAGCCGATTGGATGCTGGGCGTGTTGCGCTGGCTACGCTACGAGCGCGATGGTTCGGTGATGGCCGGCGTGGAATTGCTGTCGCGCTCTGTGGGTGCCGTGGCCTTGGCGCAGGTGGGCCGCACGCCTTGGCGCGCTTTGGAATTGCGCCCCAGCTACGGCGGCGATGAGTGGCTGTACCTTTCGACGCAGCGCTTGCCGATGGGCGACACCCTGCAACTGGGTCGTGAGCAAGAACTCTCCGACCGTTTGCTCGATCGCAGGCCGGCTGACCATTTGTCTGACTTGCGCTTGGTGCAAGTGCTGGGCGAGTACCTTCTTTACCGTTACGCGCCGCCTGCAAAAAGCGCGCATTCGTGAGTAATGACTGATGAGCTTTGCTGAACCCATGCCCCGCCGTCGTTCCCTTGCTGTTCGTGTGGGCAAGGTGGTGGTGGGCGGTGGCGCCCCGGTGGTGGTGCAGTCCATGACCAATACCGACACGGCGGATGTGAAAAGCACCACGCAGCAGATTGCCGAGTTGTGGCGCGCTGGCTCCGAGAAAGTGAGGGTCACCGTCAACAACGAAGAATCGGCCGCCGCGGTTCCGCATATTCGCGATCGCTTGGCCATGATGGGCATCGATGTGCCGATCATTGGTGACTTCCACTACAACGGGCACACCCTGCTCGAAGCGCATCCCGCCTGCGCCGAGGCCTTGGCGAAGTACCGCATCAATCCCGGCAATGTTGGCTTCGGGAAGAAAAAAGATACGCAGTTCGCCTCAATCATTGAGAAGGCGCTGGAGTACGGCAAGCCCGTGCGCATTGGCGCTAATTGGGGTTCTCTCGACCAAGGCCTGGCGGCCGTGTTGATGGATGAGAACGCAAAGCGAGCGGAACCCTGGGAAGCCGCTCGCGTGCTGCGTGAAGCGCTGGTGCGTTCGGCGCTCGATTCGGCGGAGCGTGCCGTTGAACTGGGCATGCCGAAAGACCGCATCATCCTGTCGGCCAAGGTGAGTGGCGTGCAGGAGCTCATCGCGGTGTATCGAGATTTGGCAAAACGCTGCGAATACCCACTGCATCTTGGTCTCACCGAGGCCGGTATGGGCAGCAAGGGCATCGTGGCGAGCACGGCGGCGCTCTCAGTGCTGTTGCAAGAGGGCATTGGCGACACCGTCCGTATTTCGCTCACGCCCGAGCCGGATCAGTCACGCACTCAGGAAGTCATCGTGGCGCAGCAATTGCTGCAAACGATGGGGCTTCGCGCATTCACACCGATGGTGACGGCTTGCCCGGGCTGTGGCCGCACCACCAGCACGTTCTTCCAGGTGCTTGCGAAGACAGTCGAAGAGCACGTTCGCGAGCAGATGCCGGTGTGGAAGTTGAAGCATCCCGGTGTTGAGAACCTCACGCTGGCCGTGATGGGCTGTGTAGTGAACGGCCCTGGCGAGTCGCGCTTGGCCAATATCGGCATTTCGTTGCCTGGCACGGGCGAAGCGCCAACTGCGCCCGTGTTCATTGATGGCGAGAAAGCCATGACCCTTCGCGGCGAGAACATCGCGCAGGAGTTCGTGGGCATCATCGATGACTACGTTGCGAAGAATTACACCGCGCAAAGCCACGGATGACGCCGCAAGAGCAGCGTGCATAATCCCCCCACCGCTGTGTCGTCGAGGATGGGGGAGTCCATGAACGCTGCACCGAAATGGTTTGCGCCGGTCGTTGTTGTTGCGCTGCTTTGGAACTTGCTGGGCTGTTTAGCGTTCGCAGGCGATTTAAGCCTCTCGCAGGCCGATGTCGCTGCCATGCCCGAAGCGCAGCAAGCGCTTTACGCTGCGCGCCCGTTGTGGGCGCTCATCGCTACCGGCGCTGCAGTGCTGGGCGGTGCCTTGGGATGTGTTGGCTTACTGATGAAGCGCGTGTGGGCAAAGCCGCTGTTTCTCATCTCGCTGCTCGGCTTGGTCGTTCAAGACATCGGCCTTTTTGTGATTGGCGATACCGTGGCGCTTGCAGGCCCTGCGCCATTGATCATGCAGGGCATCGTCTTCGTGATCGCGGTCGGCCTGTTTTTCCTTGCCCACAAAGCGCAGAAAAATGGCTGGTTGAAGGGCGAGGCCGCCGCGGTAGCCTAGCCACATAAAGCAACGGCCACCTTTCGGTGGCCGCTGCGTTTCAGCACGGGGCAATTTGGTGGATTACCAAATGCGCACGCGCTCTTCCGGCTTCAAGTAAAGCGCGTCGCCGGGCTTCACATCGAATGCCTGATACCACTCATTCAAGTTACGCAGCGGCCCGTTGATGCGGTACTGCGGCGGCGAGTGCGGGCCCACCTTCACTTGGTTGATCATGGCCTCGTCGCGGTACTTCGACTTCCAGATCTGCGCCCACGCCAGGAAGAAGCGCTGGTCGCCGGTCAGGCCGTCAATCACCGGAGCTTCCTTGCCGTTCAAGCTGAGCTTGTAAGCGGTGTAGGCCATCGAAAGGCCACCCAAGTCGCCGATGTTCTCGCCCAAGCCAAGCTGGCCATTCACGCAGTGGCCTTCCAGCGGGCAGTAGCTGTTGTACTGCGCGACCAGTGCTTTCGTGCGGGCATCGAAGCGTGCGCGGTCTTCGTCGGTCCACCAGTTGCGCTGGATGCCCTGCCAATCCGACTTCGAACCCTGATCGTCGAAGCCGTGGCCCATTTCGTGGCCAATCACGCCGCCGATGGCGCCGTAGTTCACCGCCGGGTCGGCGTTCACGTCGAAGAAGGGCGGCTGCAAGATGCCGGCCGGGAACACGATTTCGTTGAACGTAGCGTTGTAATAGGCATTCACCGTTTGCGGCGTCATGAACCACTCGTCGCGATCCGGCACGGTGCCCAAGCGGCGGTTCTGGTCGTTCGTCATGTACTGGCGCATCGCCAGCACATTGGCCATCAGGTCACCGGGAACAATGGTGACGCTGCTGTAGTCGCGCCACTTGGTGGTGTAGCCAATCTTCGGGCGGAAGCTTTCGAGTTTCTTGTAGGCCTCGGCCTTGGTGGCCTCGCCCATCCAATCCAAATTCTCGATGTTCTGGCGAAGTGCCTTGCGCAGGTTTTCCACCAAGGCGTCCATCGCTGCCTTGGCTTCTGGGGTGAAGTGACGCGCGACATAGATCTGGCCTACCGCATCGCCCAAACCACCCTGACCGCCGACTAAGCCGACCGCGCGCTTCCACAAGTCGCGCTGCGATTTCTGGCCGGAGAGCACGGTGCCGTTAAACGCAAAGCTGGCTTGGTCGATCTCGGTCGAAAGCAGCGGCGCGTGATTGTCGATGGTGTGGAAGGTGAGGTAATCGCGCCACACGTTCAGCGGCGTCTTGCCCACAATTTCAAGAATGGGGCCCACCGCGCTTGGCGTGGTGATGTTCACTTCAGCAGGCGTGGGCAAACCTTGCGCGGCAAAGTGAGCCGCCCAGTCGTAGCCGGGGAACTGCGTCTTCAAGTCATCGAAAGAGACCAGGTTGTAGGTCTTGTCGCGGTCGCGCAGAAGCGCGCGATCCCAATGCTGCTTCGCAATCTCAGTTTCCAACGCGAGGATGGCTTCAGCGCGCGGCTTCGCATCAGTGATGCCAGCAAAGCTCAGCATCTTGGCGATGTGCTCAAGATAGGCCGCGCGAATCTGCACAAAGCGCGGCTCGGGATTGAGGTAGAAATCCTTGTCCGGCAAGCCCAAACCGCCCACGCCGATGCCCACGAGATAGCGATTGGGGTCCTTGCGATCCAAGCCCACGCCGCCGCCCACTGGGGCATTGCTGCCGTCCATTCCAGCGCGACCGAAAGCCTGCGTCAGCGCGGCCACCGAGTCGATCTTGGCAATGCCATCGAGAATCGGCTTGAGCGGCGTGATGCCTGCGGCATCGCGCGCTGCGGTGTTCATGTAGCTCGCGTAGAAGTCGCGGATCTTCTGCTCGTTCGAGCCGGGAGCAAGATCGGTACGTGCCTGCAGTTCTTCAATAATGGCGCGCGTCTGCAATTCCGACTGATCGCTCAAGGTGTTGAACGAGCCATAACGCGTCTCGTAGTCCTTGAGCTGGTAGCCATCGAACCACGAGCCATTGGCGTAGCGATTGAAGTCGTCGCCCGGCTTCACACTGGTATCGCGGTTGGCCAAATCGATGCCGAAACTGCCCAGCTGCGGTTTGGCGTCTTCGGCGGCAAAGGCGCCGGGCGCGAATAGCGCCAAGGTAAGGCCAAGCGAGAGAAGTGTTTTTTTCATGGTGATCCCCGGTAAAGAACGATGGACAGAGGCGGGCGCCGCGAAGGCGGATACCGACACCCAAGCGTAACGGGGCAGGTGAGTGCGGCATGTGCCGAAGGTGGGGTTTTTCTCGATCCGTCACGCGACGATGACGCAAAGCGCTGCGGCAGTGCAGCACGTCTGATCGTCAGCGCTTCTGCGTCTCGGGATTGATGTCCCGGTCAGTCACCGTGCGCGAGGCCACTTGTGCCTCGCGGTGCGCGATGTAGGCGTTGGCGCCGAAGATGATGGCAGCACCGGTGGCCGTCCAAATCGACACGGCTTCATCAAACAGCCACCAAGCGAGCAAGGCCACGATGGGAACCTGCATGAAGCTGATGGGGGTGAGCATCGAGGCATCGGCGCGCTTCAATGCGCGTGTCCAGAACATGTGGCCGGCCGTGCCGAAAAAGCCCGCCGCGATGATCCAAGCCCAGGTCCAACCTGTTGGCCACGTCCAAACAAACAACGCTGGTACAAATGACAGCGGCACCCACAGCAGGGTGGTCCAAATCACGATGGCATCGGCGGGTTCGGTGCGCGATAGCACCTTGATGCTGATGGCGACGATGGCGCTCAGAATCGCTGCACTCAGCGCGACCAGCGTGGTGCTATCGAAGGTGTCGGCACCGGGACGCATGATGATCATCACGCCCAGAAAGCCTGCGGCCACCGCGGCCCAGCGGCGCATGCGCACCACTTCGCCAAGGAACAACACGGCCAGAATGGTGACGAACAGCGGTGTGGAGTAACTGATGGTCACCGCTTTCGCGAGCGGCAGATGCACGATGGCCCAGAAGCCACACAACATCGACACAATGCCGATCAGGCAGCGCCCGATGTACATGTGCAGCTTGTCGGTTTTCAGAATGGCCGTGCCGTGGTGCAGCAGCAAGGGCAGGGTGAAGATGAAGCCGAAGAAATTGCGGAAGAACGCAATCTCGAATGCATGGAGTTCTTTCGAAGCCAATCGGATCATCACCGCCATGCAGGCAAACATGGCGGCACTGCAAACCATTAAGCCGATGGCCAGAAGAAGCTCACTTCGTGCGCGCTCGCCGGCCGTTTGCACGTTCATAGGCGAGCGGCTGTGGGGCTCATGCCGCGTCAGGCAGCTTGAAGCGGCCACCGATGATGCGGGGCTCGGGTTCGAGCAGCACGCCGAAACGCTGCTGCACCGATCCAGCGATGCGCTCCGCAAGTGCCAGCAACTGTGCGCCGCTGGCCTTGCCATGGTTCACCAGCACCAGGGCATGTTGGGCGGCGACGCCGGCATCGCCATCGCGGT
>JAIXVL010000208.1 GCA_027483045.1 Lysobacteraceae bacterium | reverse complement strand
TGGTCGCTGCTGCAGACGCACGACGGCGGCAAGGCGCTACCGCGCCTGATTCGCTACATGAAGGAGCGCCGCAAGCAACGCGCACGCTGGGTGGGGGCGCTTGAGCGCAGCACACTGCCGATGCGCTTGATCAACGGCAGTGCTGATCCGGTCTCGGGCGCGCACATGGTGGCGCGCTATCGCGAGCTAGTGCCTAACGCCGACGTGGTAACGCTTGAGGGCATTGGCCACTACCCACAGATTGAAGCGCCTGATGCGGTGCTGGCGGCCGCGCTCGCGTTTTGGCGCGAACACGGCATTACCGCATCGACCTCGCCTCAGTCTGACGCTCAGCCGATATCGACGTAGTTCCGCTCAATCGCACGCTCAAGCGCGGCAAACACGGCCTTAGCTTCCTCGAAAGCTTCGCGGCGCAGGCGCAAGGCCTCAAACGTCGAGCCGTCCGCGCCATTCACCAAGCCTAAGCCGGCGCTCAAGTAATCCGCCCGCAAATGCGCCACATAGGTGGCGAATTCCACGAACTTCGCGCGATCAAGGTGCGGAATTTGCGCGTGGATGATGTCGCGATTCGCATCGCGAATGGCGTGCTCCACGTCTTGCAGAAACTTTTGCTGCTTACGGATTTGCAGGCTCTCTTCGTCGAACATGGCGTGCTCCCTCAGCGAACGGTGGGTTTAGCCTAGCGCGGCCAGCGGCAGAGATTGTTGCGGCCGGTCAAAGCGTGTCATGGCTCGCGAAAAACGGCGGTGCCGCGTCGCCCATCGGGGTGGATCCAACCGCGATACATGCCCGAAGTGTTGAAGGGCATCACGATGGCGCCCTCGTCGTCCAGACCAATGGCGCCGCCGTCGCCACCCATTGCCGGAATGATCCGGTTGATGACGTCTTCAGCAGCCACGGCAATCGGGTCACCACGCAACTCGACGCGTGCGCAGACATCATGCGCGGCCACGCTGCGGAGGTAGAACTCGCCCCAGCCGGTAGCGCTGATGCCGCAGCGCGCGCTCGCATAGGTGCCGCCGCCAATCACCGGCGCATCGCCCACGCGGCCCCAGCGCTTATTGGTCATGCCACCCGTCGAGGTCGCGACCGCGATATGCCCGTGCTGATCCAAGGCCACGGCACCGACGGTTCCGAAATACGCGCCCTTTGGCAGGGGAATGTTTTCGCCAGCCGCTTGGCGCTGCTCACGCTCGCGGGCAGCATCCAGTTGTTGTCGGCGGCGTGGCGTGTCGAACCAGGTGTTGGGCACACGCTCCAGTTCGGTACGGGTATCGGCAAAGCGTTCTGCACCCTCGCCGGCCAGCATCACGTGCGGGCTGTGCTCCATCACGGCGCGGGCGAGAAGAATGGGGTGCCGAACCGTGCGCACACCCGCCACGGCACCAGCACGACGCGTGTGGCCTTCCATGATGGCGGCGTCGAGTTCATGCGTGCCGTCGGCGGTAAACACAGCGCCCTTTCCGGCGTTGAACCACGGCGAATCCTCAAGCACCTGCACCGCAGCGCTCACTGCGTCGAGGGCTGCGCCACCGTTTTTCAAAACGGCATTGCCCGCATCCAAGGCACGATCAAGATCAGCGCGCAGCGCAGCCTCATCGGCCTGCGAGAGCTGGTCACGAGTGATCACCCCAGCACCGCCATGAATGACCAAGGCGGTGGGGCGGGCTGCATCGGCCGCGTAGGCCGGCACCACAAGGGCCGAGGCCAGGCTAAGGCCACACACCAGAGCCAGTGATCGAACCGAGGGGATCGCGTTGAGGCGCATGTGGGGCTCCGCTGATGGAAGCCCCGAGCATACGAGCGTGTTCGTCTTGCGTCACTCCTGACCGGGTCGCTCCGCCTGCGGGAAGCTCACCGTGGCGGTGGTGCCCTTTCCGCTTTCGCTTTCGAGGCGTACCGGCCAACCGAAGCGCTGCGACAGGCGCTGCACGATGGACAAGCCAATGCCCTGCCCTTCATTACGCGCCATGTCGCCACGCCAGAAGGGCTCGAAGACTTTCTCAAGCTGGTCGGCCGACATGCCAATGCCGGTGTCGGCGATGCTGATTTCGCCAAAGCTCACGCGAATACGAACGTGGCCTGCGTCGGTGTAGTAGCAGGCATTGCGAATCAAGTTGCTCACCAACACCGACACCACACGACGCGGCGCGAGGAGTTGGAAGTCAGAAGCAATCTCCATCTCCAACGCAATGGGCTTGTTGCCAACCAAGGGGCGCGCTTTTTCGATTTCATCCTCCACCACATCTGAGGCCAGCAGGCGCTCAGGAGGCAGGCCGGTATCGCCGTCGCGCGCCAAAATCAGAAAGGCCTCGATCAGCGTTTCCATGTCGCGCACTGAACTTTGGATGCGGTTCAAGGATTTTTCTTGGCGCGGCGAGCACATCGGATCCGTCGCCATCATTTCGCTGGCCATGCGAATCACTGCCAAGGGCGTGCGTAGCTCATGCGAAGCATCTCGGGTGAAGTTGCGCTCGCGCGTCACCAACTCTTCGATGCGCACACCGTACTCGTGCAGCGAAGAAGCCAACACCAAAGTTTCGCCTTCCACATCGACGGGAAGGTTTTCCGGCTTCAACACACTGACTTCCGGATGTTTGGGGTCCCAGCGCTGCACTTGCGACGCCAACCAAATCACCGGCGATACCGCCCGTCGCGACGCTCGGTACGTGGTCCAAGCAATCACGTAGACGACCATCAGCACCAAGGCCAAGGGCACCACACCAAACCAGAAAGCGAGCGCGTCGACCTGCTCCTGCTTGAACAGCAAGTAGAGCGTGTTGCCGCGATGCTCCTGCACCAGCACCAGAGCGCCGCCGTCCGAGCGCGGCAAGCTGTGGTAACCGGGCGGCAAAGCACGAACCGCCGCAGGCACCATGCTCGCAGGGTGACGCTCGTTGACCAGAAACCCGGTCATGTTGAAGGTATCGGGAACCGAGGCGTCTTCGTTGACGAGACTGCGCTTCCAGTAGTGCGAGGCCTCTTCGGTCAGCGCGCGCTGGATCAACAGATGCTTGAGTACCGCGGAAGCACCGTAAACGCCCAAGACCGCGGCGAAGCTAATCGCCGTGGCTTGGAGAATGAAGGCAACCCAAATTTTTCGGCGAAGCCCTGTCGTGTCGCTCATGCGGCCGGTGCGGTATCGAGGTCTGCGATGCGATAGCCGGCGGTCTGCACCGTATGCAGCAACTGCTTCTCGTACGAGCGGTCGATGGCCTTGCGCAAGTTGTACAAGTGGCTGCGCAGGGTGTCGGAATCGGGAAGACCGTCGCCCCAGATTTCGCGCTCGATGTCGCGGCGCGTGACCACGCGCGGCGACTCACGCATCAGGATGGTGAGCAAGCGCAGGCCGATCGGCGAGAGCTGGATTTCCTTTCCGGCGCGCGTCACGCGCAAGGACGCGGTATCCAAAATCAGGTCGGCTACCTTCAGCACTTCAGCGCTGACTTGGCGACGGTCGCGGCGAATCAAAGCGCGCAGGCGGGCTTCCAACTCTTGGATGGCGAAGGGCTTCACCAAGTAATCGTCGGCGCCCGCATCCAAGCCCACGACCTTGTCTTGCAGGGTGTCGCGCGCGGTCAGCATGAGGACCGGGGTCGACTTCTTGGCTTCGTTGCGCAGCTTGCGGCAAAGCTCGATGCCGTCCATGCGCGGCAGCATCAGGTCGAGCACGATGACGTCGTAGCTGTTGTCGACCGCCAAACGGTAGCCGTCGGCGCCGTCACCAGCGTAATCGACACCGAAACCACGGGTCTCGAGGTACTCGCCCATCATCTCGGAAAGGTTGCGGTTGTCCTCGACAACGAGGATGAGTCCGGCTGGGTCGTCACGGCGCATGAGGGTGTCCTTCAGAAAGGTGAAATCGGCGTGTTCAGGTTTGTGAAATCACCCGACTATTGAGCCGACCACGGAGTGAGACGGACGTGAAAGTGCACCCTGCATTTGGCGAGGGGCGCAGCCCCGAGCGCCCGTGACTCAGAACGGGATCTTCCCCGTGAGCACATCTTTGTACATCACCCAGTCGCCCATCAGCGAGTACCACGGGTGCTTGAACGTGGCGGGCTTGTTGTGTTCGAAGAAGAAATGCCCGACCCAAGCGAACCCATAGCCGCAGAACGGAACCGCCAGCAGCCAGATCGGCGCGAGCACCTGCGTCAGCACCAGGGCAAGAATGAGGAGCACACCGGTCGAACCCACGACATGCAGGCGCCGGCACGTGAGGTTTTGGTGCTCACCCAAGTAGTACGGGTAGAACTCGCGGAAGCTGGAAAAGCCGGATGCAGTATTCATGGGGCTTAGCCTAGACGCAGAACATCGAAGTGAGTTGTGAACAAGGTCTCAAGCGCCACCGCGCTCGAAGCGCTTCGCATCCATCCAGAGCGCCTCCTGCGCGGCCAAATCGAGGGCGGCGAAATCCAAGCCGCGCTCGCGTGCCATCTGTTCCATCTTGCGGAATCGGCGTTCGTACTTGGCATTGGCACGACGCAAGGCAGCGCCCGGATCGACCTTGGCCTTACGCGCCAGATTCATGGCCACAAACAGGACATCGCCGATTTCGTCCTCGAGGGCATCCTGTCGTTCCGGAGATGCGGGCAAGGCCAAGGCCTCGCGCACTTCTTCGATCTCTTCGCACAGCTTGCCCATGACGGGTGCCGGGCCCGGCCAATCGAAACCGACGTTGGCGCCGCGCTTTTGCAACTTCAGCGCCCGCTGCCACTCCGGCAAAGCCTTCGGCACATCGTCCAATGCGGAGGGCGGCGCATCACCATCGCGGCGCTTGGCGGCGCGCTCTGCGGCCTTCATGACTTCCCACGCAGCGGTCTGCGCGTCGGCGTCTTCCACGCTCGCGTCGCCGAACACATGCGGGTGACGACGAATCATTTTGTCGTTGATCGCGGCGACCACGTCCTTGAAGGCAAACGCGCCCTGCTCTTCGGCCATCTGTGCATGGAAGACCACTTGCAACAGCAGGTCGCCGAGTTCGTCCTTCAAGTCGGCCAGATCGCCACGATCAATCGCTTCGGCGACTTCGTAGGCCTCTTCGATGGTGTAGGTGGCAATGCTTTTGAAATCCTGTTTCACGTCCCAAGGGCAGCCGCCCACGGGATCGCGCAACTTGGCCATGATGGCCAACAAGCCTTCGATCTGATCCAAGCGACCAATGCCGAGCGCACGCAGTTTGTCGGCCATGGCGACGGTGCTTGCCGAATCAGTCAATCCAGTTTCTCCAAGGCAGTGCGGGATCACCCAAGGCAATGAAATCGCCGTTCAACAGGGTGGGCCGCTGGTTGTAGCGCAGGGGTTCGCCGTCCATGGTCAGCACGGCACCGCCCGCTTCTTCCAGCACACATTGCCCGGCGGCGGTGTCCCATTCCGACGTGGGGCCGAAGCGCGGATACACATCCATCGCGCCTTCGGCGAGCTTGCCGAACTTCAAAGCCGAGCCCAGCGCCAACCGCTCGGCATCAGGCAGTTGCTCGAGCATGGCCAGCGTGCGTGCGTCCAGATGCGAGCGACTGGCCGCCACACGCAAAGGGCGAGCCGCTGGAGAGCGCACAAACAGTCGGCGCTCATGGCCAGTCGCATCACGGCGGTACGCCGCCTGCCCGCGCTCGGCTGACCACGTCGCACCCGTCACCGGCGAATGGATCACCCCCAGCATTGGCTCGCCTTCTTCAATGAGCGCAATGCAAATGCAGAACTCGCCATTCTTCTTGACGAACTCGCGCGTGCCGTCCAAAGGATCGACCAGCCACAGCCGTGTCCACTCCCGTCGCGTGGCCCACGGCACTTCGGCGGATTCTTCGGAGAGCACGGGGATATCGGGCGTGAGTCGTGCCAAGCCGTCGACCAGCAGATGATGCGAAGCCATGTCGGCTTCCGTCAGCGGCGAACGATCGTCCTTGAAATCAACGCTGAAGTCTTTGGCGTACACCGCCATGATCGCCCGGCCCGCCGCTTCGGCCAGCGCGATCACGCCCGCGCGAAGTGCGGAAGCGGGTTTAGCGCCTAGCGTGGTCATTCGGGCCTCCCGCGCTGCAACCACTCGCGCAGAATGAACAGGGCCGCGATGGAACGGCCTTCGGAAAACTCCTCGCGCAGAATCAATTCATGCAGCGCGTCCAAGCGCCAGGGCAGGATTTCGAGCGGCTCGGGCTCATCGCCCATCAGTGCTTCGGGGAACAAACCCTCGGCCAGCACCACGTGGATGTCATGCGCCATGTACGTGGGCGCGAGGGTGATGGAGCGCAGGCGGGTCAGGCGCTCGGCACCAAAGCCGATTTCTTCGCGCATTTCGCGCCCTGCGGCCTGCTCCCAGGTCTCGCCGGCGTCGATCTTTCCTTTCGGCAGCCCCAACTCATAGCGGTGCGTGCCTGCGCCGTACTCGCGCACCAGCAACACGGTCTCGGGGTCGGGCATGGCGGCAATCATCACTGCGCCGTGGCCTTTGCTTTTCAGCCGCTCAAAGCGGCGGCGCTCGCCGTTGCTGAACTCGAGGTCCAAGCGTTCGAGGCGGTAGGGGCCAAGATCATGGTCCTCGCGGCCATGAATGGTGGGCAAGGGCCGCGTCACAGCGCGCCCCCGCGCGCCACAGGCAAGAACGAGCGCAACTTGGCATGGACAGCCAAGGTCCGGCTCACCATCATTCCGGTCATGACACACAACGATTCCATCGCGCCGATGCTAGCAGAGGCCGACGCCTTCCTCGCCCGTGACCTTGCCGTCGTGTGGCATCCCTGCACGCAAATGAAGGAACACCGCGGGGAATTGCCGCTGATTCCGATTCGACGCGGACGCGGTGCGTGGCTGGAAGCCATGGACGGTCGGCGTTATGTCGATGGCATTTCCAGCTGGTGGACCAACCTGTTCGGACACGCTCATCCGGCCATTGCCGCGGCCATTGGCGCGCAGGCCGCCGAGCTGGAACACGTGATCTACGCCGGTTTTGCGCATGAGCCCGGACTGCGATTGGCTGAGCGCTTGGCGGCCTTGGCGCCGCAAGGGCTTTCGCGGGTGTTCTATGGCGAAAACGGTTCGGCGGCCATCGAGATTGCGCTGAAGATGAGTTTCCACAGCCACCAAAATCGCGGCGAAGGCCAGCGAACGCGCTTCATTGCTCTGCAAAACGGTTACCACGGCGAAACCATTGGCGCGCTCGCAGTCAGCGACATTCCCTTGTTCCGTCGTGTGTACGCACCGCTGCTGATGGAGCCGATTTTCGCGCCCTCACCCGATGCGTTTATGGCGAAAGCAGGCGAATCTGCTGAGGACTGCGCGTTGCGCGCTGCTCAGTCTTTGGCCGCCCTTCTGCAAGAGCACGGCCCACACGTAGCGGCACTCATTCTCGAGCCGCTCGTGCAGTGCGCCGGCGGAATGCGCATGCATCACCCGGCCTACGTACGGGAAGCGCGACGCCTGTGCGATGCCCACGGCGTGCACTTGATTGCCGACGAAATCGCCGTGGGTTTCGGCCGTACCGGAACCCTGTTCGCCTGCGAGCAGGCCGGCATCACGCCAGATTTCCTGTGCCTTTCGAAAGGCCTCACCTCGGGCAGCTTGCCGCTATCGGCCGTACTCACGAACGAGTCCGTCTATGCCGCGTTCTGGGACGACGACCGCACACGCGGCTTTCTGCATTCGCACAGCTACACCGGCAATCCCATTGCTTGCGCGGCGGCGAATGCCACGCTCGATTTGTTCGCAGCGACCGATGTGTTGGGAAACAACCGCGCGCTCTCTGCACGCATGCGGGAACGTGCTGCGCGCTTCGCCACACACCCGCACGTCGGTGATGTTCGCCAAACCGGCATGATCCTCGCGTTGGAGCTCGTGGAAGATCGAAACACACGAGAAGCCTTCAACGACCACCCGCGTCGGCGCGCACTCGCAGCGTACCGAGCCGGTTTGGACAGCGGCGCCGTGCTTCGCCCCCTGGGCAATGTGCTGTATTGGATGCCCCCGTACTGCATCGGCAGCGAAGAGCTCGACGTGCTGGAGCAGGCCACCGCCAACGCCATTGAGGCCTACGTGCAATGCGCATGATTCGTTGCTTTGTGGATGTCGAACTCTCCCCGGGACTCAACCTGCGTCTGCCGGAAGACAAGAGCCTGCATCTCGTGCGCGTGCTGCGCATGCGCGTGGGCGATGACGTGACCTTGTTCAACGGCGACGGTGCCGACTACCGTGCGCAGATCATCGGCGTTGAAAAGCGTGCCGTCGAAGTCGCAGTGGAAGAATGCACGCCCATCAACAACGAATCGCCACTCGACATTCACTTGCTGCAAGGCGTGGCGCGCGGCGACAAGATGGATCTCATTCTGCAGAAGGCCACCGAGTTGGGTGTGCGCGCGATTTGGCCTGTGCTCACCGAGCGCACCGAGGTGAAGCTCGATGCCGATCGCGCCGAACGCCGCATGGCGCACTGGCGCGGGGTGATCGCGGCGGCCTGCGAACAAAGCGGACGTACCCGCATTCCTCGACTGCAGGAACCTGTCGCTTTGCATGACGCCTTGGTCAAACTTCCTACCAATGCAAGGCGCCTGATTCTCGACCCGCATCGCGGCCGCGCATTGAAAGCACTGGCGATTGAAACCAACTCGCCCATCGTGCTCGCCATCGGGCCGGAAGGCGGCCTAGGCGAGCGCGATCATTTGCTCTTAGGCAAAGCGGGGTTTGAAGGTGTGCAGCTCGGGCCGCGCGTCTTGCGCACAGAGACCGCGGGGCTCGCGGTACTCGCCGGTCTGCAAGCGCTGTTCGGCGATTGGAGCTAGCGCGCTTTAGGCGGCTTTGCCCAAGGCTTCATCGATCAGCAATTCCACGGTCAACAGATCGGGAATGATGGCCACGTCCTCACCGATCTGCACGCGCGCCTGCACGCCCAGCGGGTGGTCTTTCATGTCGTGAATGGCCGACAGGCGATCACGCGAAACACTCACAAGGCGCGGGAATCCCAGCGACACCACAGCGAAGTAAGGCAGGCGCGGATTGCCGCCCAAGGCCTTCAGCACGGCCACCTTGGCGCCGAGCTTGGCGGTTTCAGACGGCCAACCCACCAACTGCGGAAACGACAGCACCGGAAGTCGCCAGCCGCGCCAACGCGCTGCACCGAGCAACCATTCCGGCGCACCGGCGATGCGCTCGGGCTCGGAGTACGAGATCACCTCGGCCACGTTGGCGTTAGGCAGAAGCAAGCGCCCGCCGCCTACGGCGATCAACACACCACGGATGTCATTTTGCGTGTCGCTCATGGGGTGTTCCTGCAACGGCTCGGAGCCGTGAAAAAAAGAGTGATCAATCGGGGAAGCACGCATCAAGGCGCGAGGCCAAATCAACCGAGGCCAAGGGCACCGCACCGGCCTGGGCAAGCGCCAACACAGCCTTGGCGTCGAAGCAGCTCGCCGGGTCCTGCACAAACACCCGGGCACCTTGCGAGAGCGCAGCCGCGATCGGTTCGACCACGGACTCATCCGCGCCGCTCAGCACCACGAAGGCACCATCGGTTTCAGCCACTGCCGCGACCAATGCAGCCACGCCTTCGCTGCGCGGAAAGCTCAACGCACCTGCGGAACTGGCGCCTTCCGGAAGCACACGAACAGCTCCGGCGGGCGGCGTTTCGGTGGGCTCGGAAAGCGCCACCGGCAAACGACTGACCTTCGCCAACTGCTCGA
This sequence comes from Lysobacteraceae bacterium, assembly GCA_027483045.1. GTDB lineage: Bacteria > Pseudomonadota > Gammaproteobacteria > Xanthomonadales > Xanthomonadaceae > Silanimonas. The sequence goes on along the minus strand of JAIXVL010000208.1, from coordinate 5,876 downwards.
CGAAACGGTCGTGACGACCGCCATCCAGGTTCTGCTGCAAAAGTACCGCGCGCGGAAAAGCCAAAGGCAAGGCGCGCAGCAGTTGGCGCACCGCATCCGGCCCGCCGATTCCGGCGATCACCAAGACCACACCGGTCGAGGCTTTGGCTTCCTCTTCGGTCAGCGGGCTCAAGCTCAAGTGATCGATGGCCGGCTCGGGCACCGCAGGCGCCGTAGCCACAACGGCTGGTGCCGGTGCAGCGGCAGGCAGGTCATCCATCGGCGCCAGTTCCAGCGCGCTCAAATCGAAGCTGGGCTTGGGCGCAGGCGCCACCGGCACCATCGGCGCCGCGGGCGCGTCTGGCGTGTTTTCCGCCAGATCAAAATCGAAATCAAAATCAGGAATGGGCGGCGGCTCGGCCGAAGCCGGTAGGGCTTCGCGCGGCGCCAGCGACAAGGCTTCGTCTAAACCAGACGGCGCACTTTCCAAGCTCACCGATTCCAGATTTTCGTCGAAACTCGCGGCCAAACGCGCCAGCTCGGGGTCCATCTCGACATCGTCGTCCGCACCGTCTGCGTCGGCGGGCACATCGGGCTCCGCGCTAAACGACAAGCTGCCCATTTCGCCGAACGCTGCAAGCTCTTCTTCCGTGAGCGTGAGCTCTTCGACTTCCATTTCCGAGGAAGACTCAAAATTCTCGTACGAACGCGTTGCCGGCAAAGCGGGGAGTTCGTCGCTCTCCCGGAGTTCGTCGGTCTCCACCATCTCCAAGCCGCGAAGGTCGATGGATTCCTCGAATTCAAACGCTTCGAGTGCTTCGGCAGTCGCTGGCTCCGCGGGCAGACGCGATTCGACCAACGGGGCCGCAAACGCTTCGGGCGCCGAAGCGGCCGGGGGCGTCATCGCTTGCTCGAGCGCAGAGAAATCGAGATCCAGTGCCTCGGGATTCCCGGTTTCTTGCGGCGCTGCAGCCCACGACGCCTGAGCGACCGGCGCTTCGTCGATGACGGCCTCCGCAGGCGCATCGGGCACATAGCCACTCGGCACATCTGCAGCCGATGCAGAGACCTCTTCGGCGAAATCTTCAATGCGAGCGTCGTGGGCCAAGCTGGCGGGGCTCGAGGGAACGCCAGGCGTGAGATGCGTTGCGGCCTCTTCTTCGTCGCCCGATTCTGCACCGGGGGGTAGCACGCCGCGGCCCAACAACTTGCCGGCCAAGTGACGCGCCCAGCGATTCAGGTCCCAGCCCGAAAGCTTCGCGGTGGTCTCTGCCTCGTCGAACAGCGCGCTCAGCCCCGGCGCAGTCAATGCCGCGTCCAAGCGATCGACGGCGGCCTCCACGGCATGCTCCACACTGACCAAGACGGCGTTGGCACCCGAGTTCGCCAAAGCGCTCTCGGAGACCTCGTTCGGATCGGCTTCGAGAACGAGCTCGGCGCCAAGATCGATCAGGGCTTTGTGCAATTGCTCACGAGCACTTCCTGCGCGCGCCAGCAACGCTACTTTGACGAGTACGCCATCAGTCACGCGCTGCCACCTCGGCCAGAAGCTCGAACACGTGGCGGATCAGTTCAGGCTCTTGGTAAGGCTTGCCCAAGTAGCGGTTGACGCCGATTTCGAACGCGCGCTGGCGATGCTTATCGCCGGTGCGCGACGTGATCATGATGATCGGCACATCGCGCATGCGCGGGTCACCCCGCATGGTCTGCGCCAACTCGTAGCCATCCATGCGCGGCATTTCGATGTCGAGCAGCATCAGGTCAGGCACACGCTCGGCCATCTTCTCGATGGCATCCACGCCGTCCTTCGCCGTGCCAACTTCGAAGTTGTGGCGCTCGAGCACACGGCCGGTGACCTTGCGCATGGTGATCGAGTCGTCGACCACCATCACGAAGGGCACCTTGCGGGCAGCCAAAGGCGCAGCCGCGGGGGCCGCCGGGCGATCCGCCGCTTCCGCTTCTGCCGCGGCGGCATTGAAGCGGCGCGCCAAGGGCGCAACGTCCAAGATCACCACGACCGAGCCGTCACCCATGATGGTGGCGCCGAAGATACCGGTCACCGAACTCACCTGCGGGCCTACCGGCTTCACCACGATTTCGCGGCTGCCGAGCACCTGATCCACGCAGATTGCGGCGCGCAAATCACCTGAGCGCGCGAGCAAGAGCGGCATCTGCAAGCTGCCTTCTGCTTCGGCTTGGGGCTGACCCACCAAACGACCCAGATCGTAGATGCCGAAGTCTTCGCCGGCATAACGGAAGGTAGGATTGGCCGTGCCTTCCTGGGCCTTCAAGTCGCTGCGATTGATGCGCGCCACACCTTGTACGGATGCGATCGGCACAGCGAATCGCGTCTCGCCGATCTTCACGAACACGGCTTGCGTCACCGCCAAGGTGAAGGGCAGGCGCACGGTGAATTCGCTGCCCTTGCCGGGCGTGGAGCGAATCTGCAGCGCGCCACCCAGCTGGCGAATTTCGCTGTACACCACATCCATGCCCACGCCGCGGCCGGCGAGCTTGCTCACCGTCTCTGCGGTCGAGAAGCCCGACTCCAGAATGAAGGCGTAGACCTGTTCGTCGGTGAGTTGCGCATCCGCCGTCGTCAATCCGCGCTCAACCGCCTTGGCGAAGATGCGCGCGCGATCCAAACCGCGGCCGTCATCGGTCATGCGCAGCACGACTTCCGAGCCTTCGCGCGTCACCGAGATGCGAGCGATGCCTTCCGCTTCTTTACCCGCAGCGCGACGCTCATCGGGCGTTTCCAAGCCATGCGCAATGGCATTGCGAAGCATGTGCTCGATGGGCGCGGTCATGCGGTCAAGCACGCTGCGATCCATTTCGCCGGACGCACCGTCGACCTTGAGCTGCGCTTGCTTGCCGGTATCGGCGCAGGCCTGACGCAACACACGACGCAGACGCGGCACCAGCGATTCGAAGGGCAGCATGCGCGTGCGCATCAAGCCCTCCTGCAAGTCCGAGCTCACGCGCGACTGCTGCAAGAGCAGGCCTTCGTAGCCGCGGGTCAGGTCATCCAGCGAGTCGTACAAGTTCGCCAAGTCGTTTGTCGACTCGGCGAGCGAACGCGTGAGCTGCTGTTGGTTCGAGAAGCGATCGAGCTCAAGCGGATCGAAATTGCCCTTGCCCTCGTCTTCGCGCTGATAGCGCGACGCAATCTGCGCTTCGGTTTCGAGCTCCAGTCGACGCAGCTGGTCTTTGATGCGGCTGGTGGTTTGTTCCAACTCGCCCAAGTTGCCGCGGAAGGCGCCCAACTGCTGCTCAAGACGAGCGCGGTAGATGGCCACCTCACCGGCGTAGTTCACCAACTTGTCGAGCAAGTCGGCGCGGATACGCACTTGCTCCTGCGCAGCACGCAGAGCGCCGCCGTCGTCGTCGTCGGCCACGTCTTCGATGGGGCGCGACAACTCGGCCATTTTCGGCTTGCGCGGACCGGTCTCTGCCACGGCAGCCACAGGCGCCTGCGCGGGCGCACCCGCCTCGGATGCAGCGGCGGCGAGCAAGGGCTGACCCAAAGCCAAGGCATTGACCTGAGCAATCAATCCATCCGGCTGCGAAATCGCCTTGCGCTCGGTGACGCGAGTCGTCATGCCATGCAGACGATCGAAGCAACGCTCAAGAACGATGATGCCGCTGGCGTCCAAGCTGCGCTTGCCGTCGGCCACGGCTTCCAGCAGGGACTCCATCGCGTGGCCCAATTCACCGATCGGCCACACGCCAGCCATGCGCGCACCACCCTTCAGGGTGTGCAGATCGCGCTGCAAGCCAGTAATGATTTCGCGGTCTTCATGCTCACCGCGCAAACGAGCCATCAAGCCGTCGGAATGGTCGAGCAGGTCGTTCGATTCTTCCAAGAAAATCTCAAGCAAATCGACGTCGATGTCGGTGACATCCAACGCCTCTTCGGGGTCGGCGGCGTCGCCAGACTCAGGCACCAGCGAGGGATCGAAGACCAAGGCGGGCTTCGCGGTGTCTTCCGTGCGCGCTGCGGGGAAAGAAGCCGCCGTGAGGGGCTCTTCGCGCAGTGCTTGCTCTGCTGCTTGCTCCGCCTCACGTTGTGCTTCTGCACGTTCGCGCTCGGCCTGCGCCTCTTCCTCGCGGGCACGCTGCGCTTCCGCCTCTGCGTTTGCTTCGGCTTCAGCGGCCAAACGGGCAGCTTCTTCTGCTGCCTCGGCTTCAGCCTGCGCACGCGCGGCCTGCTCGGCCAACTCCGCCTGCATTTGTGCAAACGCTGCGGCTTCGCGCTGTGCTTGCTCTTCCGCCTCTCGCGCCAGTTGCGCCGCCGCGTCCTGCTCGGCGCGGGAGCGTGCTTCCAATTCGGCGCGCTCGGCTTGTTCCAAGGCGGCAATCTCCGCCAGCTCGGCAAGCTCAGCCGCTTCACGCGCGGCCTTCTCTGCCGCTTCGTGCGCGGCATGCTCAGCCGCCTCGCGAGCCACTTGCTCTGCAGCCTCACGTTCTGCGAGCTCAGCGGCCTGCTGGGCCGCAGTCTGCTCAAGCGATTCCAACTGCGCACGCTCTGCCGCTTCGCGCTCGGCTTCGGCGCGCAAAGCAGCAAACTGCACGTTGTATGCCTCGGCCTCGGCACGGTCGTCGATCACGGGCAAGGCAGAGGACGTTTCGGCATCCGCCGCGATGCTTTCCGTTACTTCCAACTCCGGCTCGACAATGTCGAACTGGGCGGGCAAAGGCGCATCCAGGAAAGAGTCGAGCGTCAGGCGTTCGGTGTCTTCAGCCGCAGCAGGCGCAGTGAAGTCGGACACAGGCTCTTCCGGAATCTCCGGAGGCAGCTCGGCCGGCGCGAAGCGCGGCACTTCGGCCGTATTGATGTCGCCCATGTCGACCGGAACGATCTGATCTTCGTCCTCGTCGTCGCCCATGCTGATGACCGGCGCACCAGGCTCGGGCAAGAAGTCGCGCGCGGCTTGCAAGGCACGTCCCAGCTCCGGGAATTGCGGCAGACGAGCGTCGGGCTGAGCCAAGGCTTCCAAGGTCTGACGCACTGCCTGGGTTGCCTGCTGCACCAGTACCAGATCATCGGCACTAAGCAAGGCGTGCGATGCCATGGCGCGCTTCAGCAAGCCCTCCAGCGGCGCGGTCACGCCGGTGATGGCGCTCACCTCGGTCATCGCGAAGGCACCATTCATCGTGTGCACGGCGCGGAGCAATCGGTCTTCCACGTGCTGCGGCCCGACGGACTCGCAGTGCGCCAACCATGCGTCCACGGTTTCGAGATGGCCTTCCACTTCCGGGCGAAGGATCTCGAGCAACACGGGATCGAGCGCGAACGACACCACTTCGGGAACCGCCGCAAACTCGGGGCGCATCGGGAAGGCTGTGGACGCGGGCGCCGATTCGACGCTCGGAGCCGCACGCAAGGAAACCGTCGGCTCGCTGGCCGGCGTTTGTACCGCTTCGATCGGTGCTGCGACCTGCGCCGGTTCGGAAGCGACGACCGGGCTGGCCGCAACTTCTGGCACCACGGCAGCGGGCTGCGCGTAGCGCACGTCTTCGCCAGCGGCAATGCGGTCTGCGATGGCTTTGATGCCTTCGAGGTCGCCATAACGCTCTTCGCCCGCCAGCGCGCCGCGCAAATCAGGGAGCAAGCGCGAAGAGTCTTCGACGATATCGAAAACCGCCTGCGACGCCGGGCGCGTGCCATCCAGCACGCGATTCAGCATGTTCTCGATCTTCCAACTGAACTCGCCCAGCGCCTTCGCACCGACGAGGCGGCCGCTGCCCTTGAGGGTGTGGAACACGCGACGAATGGGGCGCATCGCCTCAACGCTGTCCAAGCGAGCTGCCCATACCGGCATCAGGTTGGCCAGATTGTCGATTTCTTCCGTGAACTCTTCGAGGAACACCTCTTGGATCTCGGCGTCGATTTC
>JAIXVL010000046.1 GCA_027483045.1 Lysobacteraceae bacterium | reverse complement strand
CTGCTCGATGGATTTCAACTTGAATCGGCAGCTGCCGAAGGCGCCGCCCGGCGTGTGGGCCAGAGCCTTGATCTCGGCGGCCTTGAGCTTGCGGGTGTCGTAGAGCTCCTCGCGCAGGGCGCCGAGGATGCCGTTCTTCGCCCACAAGACAGGCATTTTGTGGGCGCGGGCCGTGGTCAGCACGGCGCTGGCGGTGGCGTTGATGACGGCAGTGACGCCGCCGGATTGCGCGTAAAGCAGGTGGCCCTTGGGCATTGGGGGGTCCGTCGTGTGTTTTTGGGGAAGGGGAACGGTTTGACTTCACCATTCTGGGCCGCTAGCGTGCAAGCGTCCGCACGGCCTGTCGGCGGCCCCCAAGAACCAAACGGGGTGAAGACGGAGCCGTGCGTCATCGTTTCTAGAGGACCTTTCATGCGACTCGTCTTTCTCGGCGCGCCCGGTTCAGGTAAGGGCACGCAAGCCGCGAAGCTGCGCGAGCACTTCAGCATTGCGCACATTTCCACTGGCGACCTGCTGCGTGCCGCAGTGGCTGCTGGCACGCCGCTTGGCCTTCAAGCAAAAGCCGTGATGGATGCCGGGCAACTGGTGTCCGACGAGTTGGTGCTCGGTATGTTGGAAGAGCGCCTGGCCAAAAGTGACACCGCACAGGGCTTCATCCTTGATGGCTACCCGCGCAACATTGCGCAGGCGAACGCCTTGGATGGCCTTTTGGGTCGCATCGGCCAACCGCTCGATGCGGTGGTGAAGTTCGAGGTGCCGAGCGAAGTCATCGTGGGCCGTTGCGAAATCCGCTACGCCGCCGAAGGTCGCGCGGATGACCACCCCGACACGGTGCGCAAGCGCTTGGGCGTGTACGCCGAGCAAACGGCGCCGGTCGCCGACTTCTACAAGGCGCGTGGCACGCTTGCGGTCGTGGATGGCGTCGGTCCTGTGGACGAAGTCTTCCAGCGCATCGTCGCCGCGTTGCCATCGCGCTGATCCGGCCGTGAACCTTTGGATCCGTCTGGTGTGGCGGATCGCTTTGCTGCGAGCCGGGCCTCAGGATTTGCCGTTTTCTCGCGGAATGGCCGTGACCGCCTTGGGTCTTCTGGCCGCCGTGCTCGTGGCCGTTCGCTCGTTCGTTCCTGCGCCCGAGAATGCGCCCGACACACTGCCTACAGTGCTGGTGGCTGTGGGATCGACCGCGCTGTGGCCTTGGATCGCCTTGAAGTTGAAGGGCAAAACCGAACGCTATGCGCAGGCCACCACGGCGTTTGCGGCAAGCAGCGTGCTGTTCGTGATGATGGCTGTGCCCTTCGAGCGCTTGGCCGCCCAATGGATCCCGCCCGGCGTGCCCGCTGAGCAGCTCGAGCCCAATGCCGCACTGGCGATGATTTCGGTGGCCATGCTCCTGCTCTTGGTTTGGAAGCTGCGTGTTGATGCGCATTTGTGGGCGCAAACGCTCGAGATCGGCCGCATGCACGCCCTGTTGCTCACGCTTGCCTTGGCAGTGGCTGAGATATTGCTTTTGAACGGATTGCCCGCGTCGTCGGCCATCCCTGCTCCTTGAGGTTTCACGCAACGCTATGCACGTCCATATTCTGGGAATCTGCGGCACCTTCATGGGCGGCATTGCCGCTTTGGCGCGCGAAATGGGCCACACGGTCGAAGGCAGCGACCAGAATGTTTACCCGCCCATGAGCACGCAGTTGGAGCAGCTCGGAATCGCCTTGCGATCGGGTTATGCGCCAGCGCACATCAGCACCGGTGTCGACAGTGTGGTGGTCGGCAATGCCTTGTCGCGCGGCAACGCGGCCGTCGAGCATGTGTTGAATACCGGCATGTCGTACACCTCAGGCGCGCAGTGGCTTTCAGAGCACGTCTTGCCCGGTCGCGAAACCTTCGCTGTGGCCGGCACGCACGGAAAGACCACGACCACCTCTCTGTTGGCCTTCTTGTTGGATGCGGCAGGGCGTGATCCCGGATTTCTTGTGGGTGGCGTTCCCGAGAACTTTGGCGTTTCAGCGCGTCTGGGCAGTGGCCGCGAGTTCGTGGTGGAGGCCGACGAATACGACACGGCGTTCTTCGACAAGCGAAGCAAGTTCGTTCACTACCGGCCCACGGTGGCGGTGTTGAACAATCTGGAATACGACCACGCCGATATCTTTCCTGATTTGACGGCCATCCAGCGCCAGTTTCATCATCTGGTACGCATCGTGCCGGGGCGCGGTCGCTTGATCGTCAACGGCGAAGACGCTGCGCTGGCGGAAGTGCTTGCGATGGGTTGCTGGACGCCGGTCGAGCGCTTTGGCATCGAACACGCCGACGGTTCGCCTGAGGTTGCGCCAGTGCACGCGGCAGCCTACGACTGGAGTGCGCGCCTGCTCAGCGCCGATGGTTCGCGCTTTGAAGTGCGGCGCGCAGGTTCTCTGCTTGGTGTTGTGGCGTGGCCCTTGCTGGGCCGGCACAACGTGATGAATGCCTTGGCGGCGCTCGCCGCGGCGGCTGCAGCGGGCTGTGATGCAACGGCGCTGCTGCCTGCCTTTGCGAGTTTTGCCAGTGCGAAGCGGCGCTTGGAGGTGGTGGGTGTCGCGCGCGGCGTGACCGTGTATGACGACTTCGCGCACCACCCCACGGCCATTCGCACCACGCTGGAAGGCCTGCGCGCCAAGGTCGGCAAGGCGCGGGTCATCGCCGCCTTGGAGCCGCGCAGTAACTCCATGCGCTTGGGTGCGCATGCCGACGCGCTCGCGCCCTCGCTCGATCCCGCTGATGCCACGGTGTTTCTGCATCGTCCCAATTTGCCTTGGGACGCCGCGAGCGTGGTTTCAGCAGTGCGCGGTGAGGCCGGTACCGTTCCCGATGTCGACGCGATGATTGCCAAGCTGGTCGCCGACGTGCGCGACGGCGACCACGTGGTGTTCATGTCGAACGGCGGCTTCGAAGACGCACCGCGACGCTTCCTTACGGCCTTGAATCGCTAAGTCCGAACGACTTAGTTCGCTGAGAACAAGCGCAGGGCCAGCCAAGCCGGCACACCCACATAGAACGCGAGTCGTGCGAACCAAGCCAGAGCATCGCGAATCTCTGCGCTCTTCGCTGGAGTGAACGCGATCGCCGCGATGTGGATGGTTTCGATGAGCACGCGCAAGCCAGCCGCGAACAGCATCATTCCCAAGGACCACGCGCCCCACCAGATGGCGAGGCCGCCAAACCATGCTGCGGGACCGTAAGTCAGCCACTCACCGAAAGGGCCGCCAAAGGCGATGAATTGGTGCAAGTGGAAAGCGGCAAGCGCAGGCAGCAGCGGAAACAAGCCGAATTTCAAAAGTGCGTTGTCCAAGCGCGGGCTTCGCGCGGCGGCATTGTTCTCGGCAAGGGTGTTCCACTTCGCTGAGAAAGCATCCTCATTTACAAGTGGCGCACCGGCTGCAGTGAGCAAACGCTGCAAGGCGCGGGGTCGATTCAGCACAAATCCCTGCGCCCAAGGCTTGCCAGAAGCAAGCACCAACTGCAGGCCAGAGTGCGGCAAGGGCAGTCGCCATGCGCGAATTGCCGTGATCGACGCTACGGCGATTTCGATGCGCTGACGCCGCTGATCAATCACGAGGTCACTGCCGTTTATGGACACCGTTGCCTTGAATGCATGTTCGATCGCCCACGCGATACAGAGCGGCGCGAGCACCGAAGCAGCGAACCACCACAGCTGCGAGAGCGAAGCGACTTGCCAGCCGATGCTTTGGCTCATGTCGAAGGCCAAGTGCGCGAGACCCAGTCCTGCGCAGACGCGCAATGCTGCGGCGATAGCACGCCATGGCGCTGAAAGAACCGCAGCCTCGAACACCGCAGGATCTTCGCTATGCACAGGACGGCGTGCACTTATTCGGCGCCATGCCGTCAGTGCCACGATGCCAAGCAAGAACAGCGCGCCGGCGCGGCCTACCCAATCGCCCCAACGCACCATCAGCGTCGGCGCTGGATCACGCGCGCTCACAAACGCGGTGAGTACCGCCTGTTGGCCCATCTCGGTCGCCACCTGCACCTTGCCCGTATCGTCGATGATGGCGCTCAAGCCATTGGTGGTGACGCGCACCTGTGGCAGGCGAGTTTCAATGCTGCGGAAGGCGGCAACCGCCAGATGCAGGCGCGCACCGATCGGGTAGTCGGTGAACCACGAATCATTCGACATGCCGATGATGGCCTGCGCACCCAATCGCGCACCGTCGATGGCGAGATCGGTATGCACGTCGTCCAAGCAAATGAGTGGAAGCACATTCACTTCGCGACCATCGGCGGCACGCAGCGGCAGCACGCGGGCACCATTACCCGGTTGCCACGTGCCGGCCCAAGGCAGCAGGCGCCTCACCCACGGTTTGTCCGCCCAGGCGGGCAGGTGTTCGGTGAGCGGGAAGGGATGGGTTTTTCGATAGGTGCCGAGCAGGCCTTTGCCGGGCTCCAGAAAGGCAGCGGCGTTGTATTCGCCTTGGTCGTCGCGGTCGTAGGTGCCGAACACTAAGGGCACGCCTACGGTGTCGACAAAGGCTTGGATTTCGCGATCGAGCGCTGCGCCGTCTTCGCTGCGCGGGCTACCGAAGCTGGTGGGGTAGACCGTTTCCGACCACAGCAACACATCCGCATCGTGGTCGCGAATGGCCGACATCGATAGTGCGTAGTGCGTGTCCAACACATGCCGCACGACCGCATACGCGCCCATGTCGCGACGCAGACGCTCGTAGTCGGTAATGCTGGCCTGCACCATCGCGATTCGAAGGGTGGCGGCGTTGTCGGTGGGCGGTGTCTGCAAGGCGTTCAGTCGGAGCACGCCGTAACCCGCAGTGCCTGCAAGAAGCGCCGCGCCAAGTGCCAATGCCTTACCCCAAGCGCGTGGACCCAGTTGCCTGCGTTCGATGGCGGTGGCGATCGCTTCATTCACCAAAAGCACCAGCAAAGTGAGCCCTGCGGCGCCTCCGAGATCGGCCGATTGACGAAGGGTTTCTGAAGGAAACAGGCCATGGCCCAAGGTGTCGCCGAGCAACTTCGGCACGAAAGATTCGTAAGCCACCCAAGCGGCAGCGCCCGACAAAGCGCGCACGAGTGACTCGTAGCGGCGACCCACCAGTTCTCGCACCAGCGCAAACGCAATGATCTGCCCTTGCATCAGCGGGGCGAGCAGCAGCAATGCTGCTGTTGCGCCCACGGGGCCCACGCCGGTGAAGTTGCCAATGGCCGCGCCAAACCACGCAAAAATGGCCGCGACGAAGGCCGCACTCATCAACACGCTGCTTAGTGCCACGCTACGTAGCGATTTTGTGGCGTTGAGCAGCAACAGCCACGGCACCAGCGCAATGAAGCCCAGGAACCACGCCGCTTCATAGCGGGCATACAGAGCAAGCAGGACAGCACTCAGGCCGATTGCGATCAAACGGTGCCAGCGTTTGCCGGCGCTCTGCTCTTTGCTCAAGTGGTGCCGCTCCGTGCTGCAGGTTTAAGGTGAACCCGGTCGAATCCAGCGCAAGGGCAGGCCGGGGGGCGCGAGCTCGGGGGGAACCACGCCGTTCGCAGGCAGTGGAATGACGCGGCCTTGCGCATCGCGCAGGGTGAGTTCTGGAGAAAACATCAGGATCGGTTCAATCGAGACGCCCTCATCGGTGACCTGATGGTGGCGCACATAGCCTTCGGGAAGCACAAAATCTTCCGGCACAGCCAAGCCTTCCAAAGGCGGACTGGTGCCCGGCGGATTAAAGGCGCCTATGCCAGTGCGAATGCCGGACTGGTGCAGCGCGGCAATCACGCTCGCTGCCGAGGGTGCGGTGTCACCGGGCTTGAAATAACTCGCAAGATCATTGGGATCGCTGGCTGGCGCTTGAGCACTCGGCCGGTCGTATTCGGTGGCCAAACCCAAGCCTTCATCACTCTGAGCGGCGACGGTGATCGGTGCAGGGGTCTTGTCGGCCGAAAGGTGGGCGCTCGGGCGAGTTGCGCTCCCGGCGTGCTGCTGTGTCCACCACCAAACCAGTGCGGAAAGCACGAGCACGCTGGTTGCCACGAGTAGCCACACGCTGGCGGGAACGCCTTGCTCGCGGGGTTTTTGCAGAACACGCACGTCCTCGCCGCCCGCATGGGGCAGCGAGGGGTGCGGAGTGGATGGCAGGTCGGTCACGACCGAAGCATCCGTGTGCAGCAGTTACGGCGTGGCCGGCTGGTAGACAGACAAAGCCCAGCCCATGCGCTCGTGGCCGAAGTTGTTCCAAATCGGGCTGCGACCGTTGGTGAAGCTGGTGTAGCGCGGTGCACCGGTGCCCGTGCTGCCACCAAACAGGCCTGCGCCCACCGTGCCGCCGGTGAAGGTCGGGTGCGTGTCATCGGACTGGATGTAGTCGAAGGAGCTCGACGCGGTGACGAACTTGGTGTTGGCATCACGCAAGGTGCTGCGCAAGGTCACGGTTGTGCGTTGCAGGTAGGTGGCTTCGCTTTCGCCCGCCACATAGCGAAGGGCCTCCGAGTCAATCTGGCCATCGCCATTGCTATCGAAATCGGCGCCCATGTACTGCGCAAAGCTGTCGGCACATTGGAAGCCCTTCTGCCGCGCGTACTCGCACATCCAGTAGTTCATGCTGGCAATCGCGGGCAAGAAGCGATCACGCAGGTTCACTGTCTGCCCCGTTGTCGCATCGCGGCACGAGCTTTGTACGTTGTCGGCGTTGTAGCCGGGGTAGTACAGGTTGGCGATCGACTTCACGCGCGTGTTCGGATGCGCATTCGCGTTGATGTAATCCATCGACGCGGCGACATAGGTCTTGCAGCTGTTCACTGCCGCGGTGATGCCGCTGTAGTTGCAGGTGCCGGTTTGCGACTTAAACGCCGAACGGGCCTGCAGGCCATCGTTGCCGCACATTTCAAAGGTGACGGCGCGGGTGGAAGCGGCCTGCATCCACGAGCGCTCCGCGACGATCTTGTTCTCGTACACATCGCGCGCCACGGCGCCGGATTTCGCGCGGCGAATGCTTTCAATATCGGCGTTCCAACGCGCCGAGAGATACTCCGCGTCCACAGTTGGTGCGGCGAAGCGTGCGGCATTGGTGGTGGAGCCGTTGTAGCCCGCGTAGATCGAATCGCCATAGGCGACAACGCGGAACTTGGCCGTGGTGCCGGCACGATCAATCGTCCAAGAGACGTTCTGATTCAGCGTGCTAGCAATGGCTGGCGTGGCAAGCGCCAAAAGCACAGCCGCCGGCAGGCAAGCCCCCGCGACGCGGCGGAACAAAGTCTTCATTTTTTTCCCCTTCGCAATGGTGAACGCCACGGGGACATACCCGCAGCGTCTTGAGAACCACAGTTGCGATGGGGGCGCGTGAATCCCCTGGTGCACCGAAGCCATCGCAGACCGGACGCTAGCGTACGGTTGAGGTCAGTGCAACAGGTCTCTAGAGCGAGGCTGCTGCACCGCAGCACAAATGCTGCGGTGCGGAATAAATCAACGCATCGGGTTCGTCAGTCGCGCAAATCAATCGCGGGGAAGCGCTCGTCCTTGCGTGCAACTGCCTGCGGCGCTGCGCTCAAGTGCTTCAAAACGGCTTCCGTTGCTTGCTGCGTTGAATGGGTTCCGCCGAGGTCGGCAGTGAAGACGCCCGCGTCCAGCACCTGCGAGACCGCAGCCTCGACAGCAGCCGCTTCGTCGCTCAAGCCCAGCGAGTGACGCAGCAGCATGGCCGCGCTCAGAATGGCGCCGATCGGGTTGGCAATGCCCTTGCCTGCGATGTCGGGTGCCGAGCCGTGGATGGGCTCATACAAGCCTAGTGTTCCGTCGCCGAGTGCGGCGGAGGGCAGCAAGCCCATCGAGCCAGCCAGCATTGCGGCCTCATCGGTAAGGATGTCGCCGAAGAGGTTCTCCGTGACCACCACATCGTAGTCGCGCGGTCGCGAAATCAAGTGCATGGCCATGGAATCAACGAGTTGATGCTCAAGCGCCACATCACTGAATTCATCACGATGAATGCGGGTGACCACTTCGCGCCATAGGCGCGAGGTTTCCAGAACGTTGGCCTTGTCGACCGAGGTCACGCGGCCGCGACGCGAGCGGGCGAGGCGGAACGCATAACGCGCGACGCGTTCGATCTCAAGGACGCTGTACTCGCAAATGTCGATGGCGCGGTCGGCGTGGCGTTCCTTCTTGCCGAAGTAGCTGCCGCCGGTGAGCTCACGCACCACCACCATGTCGACGTCGCGAAGAATGTTGGCCTTGATCGGTGCGCGCTCCAAGGTGGCTGCGTGCGGCTTCACCGGCCGCAGATTGGCATACACGCCCAGCACTTTGCGCAGCGCGAGCAAGCCCTGTTCGGGGCGCACGCTGGCCTTGGGGTCACTCCACTTCGGGCCACCCACAGCACCGAGTAGCACGGCATCGGCGCTCTGGCAGGCAGCGGCCGAGGCCTCGGGCAAGGCGCTGCCCGTTGCGTCGATGGCCGCACCGCCGATGAGATGCGTGATCAGCTCGAACGTGTGGCCGAAACGTGCGGCCACCGCCTGCAGAACCTGCGTGGCGGCCATGGTGACTTCCGGGCCGATACCGTCGCCGGGCAAAACAACAATCGTGGCGCGCCGTGCGCCGAACTCACGCGACATGGGCCAACTCCTCGTAGCGTTGAATGGCTGCGGCGTGCTTCAACAGATAGCCCAGTTCGTCCACGCCTTCGAGCAGGCAGGTTTGCGCAAAGGGTTCGAGGGCAAACTCGAGGTGGTCACCGCTGGGCCAATACACGCGGCGCTTCGCGACATCGATCTGCAAGCGAATGCCTTGTTGCGCAAGCAAGGTGTCGACCACCGACTGCGGCAGCACAATCGGCAAGAGGCCATTCTTCAGTGCGTTGTTGCGAAAGATGTCGGCGATCTCGCTACTGATCACGGCGCGAATGCCGGCATCCAGAAGTGCCCAAGGCGCATGCTCACGCGAAGAACCGCAGGCGAAGTTGGGCCCGGAAACGAGAATCTGCGCACCGCGCGAGGCGGGCTGATTCAAGACGAACTCAGGGTTCGGTGTGCCGTCTTCGTCGTAGCGCCAGTCGTGAAAGGCGTGGCGACCCAAGCCGCTGCGTTCCGTGGTGGTGAGGAAGCGCGCCGGAATGATCTGGTCGGTGTCGATGTTGGCCGTGGGCAGGCAGATGGTCGCCGACTCAATGGTGCGAACGGGGTTCATGCGCAGGCCTCCTGCAAGAATGCGCGTGGGTCGGCTACGCAGCCGGCAATGGCGGCTGCTGCGGCGCTGGCGGGTGAGGCCAGCAAGGTGCGTGCACCTTTGCCTTGCCGCCCTTCGAAATTGCGATTGCTGGTGGAAACGGCGACTTGGCCCGGCCCCACTTGGTCACCGTTCATGGCGATGCACATGGAGCAGCCGGGCTCGCGCCACTCGCCGCCGGCGTCGCGCACGATGCGATCAATGCCTTCCGCTTCTGCTTCACGCTTGACGGCATCTGAGCCAGGAACAACAAGCATGCGCACGCGCGGATGCACGCGGCGACCGCGAAGCACTTCGGCCATCTCGCGCAAATCGGACAGGCGACCATTGGTGCAGCTGCCGACAAACACCACATCCACGGGGTGTCCGGCCAGTGGATGCCCGGCCTCGAAGCCCATGTAGTGCAGCGCGCGCTGCGTTTCGGCATTGGCGGCAGGCAAGCGGCCATCGACAGGCACGACTTGGCCGGGATTGGTGCCCCAGCTCAGCGTAGGCGTCACTTGGCTGGCATCGATATGCACTTCACGATCGAAGTGCGCGCCCTCGTCGCTGCGCCATTGGCGCCAAGACTCGGCAGCTGCGATGAATGCTTGGCCCTGCGGCACGCGCTCGCGGCCCTGCAGCCATGCAATGGTCACTTCGTCGACAGCGATCAAGCCCGCGCGTGCGCCTGCTTCAATGCTCATGTTGCAGACGGTCATGCGCTCTTCCATCGTCAGCGCCGAAATCGCTGAGCCGCGGTACTCCAGCACATGGCCGGTGCCGCCGTTCATGCCGATGCGGCCGATGATGTGCAGGATCAAATCCTTCGCACTCGTGCCTGCCGGCAAGCGCCCGTCGACCGTGATGGCCATGGTTTTCGGCTTGCGTTGCAAGATGCACTGCGTGGCCATGACGTGGCCCACCTCGCTGCTGCCAATACCAAACGCGAGCGCACCGAACGCGCCGTGTGTGGCGGTGTGGCTATCGCCGCAAACAATCGTCATGCCGGGCTGGGTCAGCCCCAATTCGGGTCCCACCACATGCACGATGCCGCGCTTGCCGCTGGCCCAATCAAACAACTCCACGCCATGGCGCGCACAGTTTTCGCGCAGGCGTTCCACCTGCGACCGCGCCTGCGCCGTGATGTATGGCAGAGCGCCGTCTTTGGCCGGCAGCGTGGGCGTGGAATGGTCGAGCGTGGCTTTGTGGCGATCGGGGCGACGCATCGTCAGCCCGCGCGACTCCAATTCCGAGAAGGCTTGCGGGCTGGTCACTTCGTGCAGCAGATGCAGATCGATGTAGAGCAGCGCAGGAGCGCGCTCGCTCTCAGCGGTCACGGCGTGGGCATCCCACAGCTTGTCCAACAGGGTTCGGGGTGTGCTCATCGCGGGTCTCATGCGGCCGATGCCGCCGTCTCGGTGGTTGGGGAAACAACAGGGCCGGGCCGACGCGCAATGCGCTGCGCCAAGGCCAGCCACGCCAATGCGCTGGCTTCCAAAATGTCGGTGCTGGTGGCGCTTGCGGCCAACTCTTCGCCGTGATGACGCGTGATCAGGCTGGCCTGACCTTGCGCGTCTTCGCCGCTGCTCACGCTGTGCACTGCGTAGCTCTCAACCACAAAGGACATGCCGCGTGCTTCGGTCAGTGCAGCGAACAGGGCATGAACGGGGCCATCGCCGGTGCCGCGACCAAAGTGTGGCTCGCCTTGTGGGTCTTGCAGTTCAATCGCCGCCGCCGGCTGCTCGCCTTGGCCCGCACCCGTGGACAAATGGAACGAGGTCAGCGTCCATCCGGCATGGCTGGCTTCTTCGCCGAGCACCAGTGCTTCCAAGTCGGCATCGAAGACTTCTTTCTTCTTCTCCGCCAAGGTCTTGAAGCGTGCAAACAGACGTTCGCGAGCAGACTCATCCAAGGTGAAGCCGAGGAACTCCAAGCGCTCGTTCACTGCAGCGCGCCCACTGTGGCGGCCCAACACCATTTGTGAGCGCGCCCAGCCCACGGTTTCCGGACGCATGATTTCGTAAGTGTCGCGGTGCTTCAGCATGCCGTGCTGGTGAATGCCGGATTCGTGAGCAAAGGCATTGGCGCCGACAATCGCCTTGTTGCGCTGCACGGCCATACCGGTGATGCGCGAGAGCAGGCGCGAGGTGGGCACCAAGCGCGAGGTGTCGATGCCGGTGCGGTAAGGCCACAGATCCGCGCGCACGTTCAAGGCCATGACCAGCTCTTCCAGCGCCGCATTGCCTGCGCGCTCGCCGATGCCGTTGATGGTGCACTCCACTTGCCGTGCGCCACCGGCAATCGCCGCCAAGCTGTTGGCAACGGCTAAGCCCAAATCGTTGTGGCAGTGCGACGACAGCACTGCATCGGGGCCCAAAGCAGCGCGCAGGCGACGGAACAGGGCTTCGATTTCTGCCGGCGTGGTGTAGCCGACGGTGTCGGGCACATTCAGCGTGCGCGCGCCGGCCTTCTGCGCCGCTTGGAAGACTTCGATCAAAAACTCAGGTTCCGTGCGCAAGGCGTCTTCGGCCGAGAACTCCACGTCCTCGACATGCCGGCGCGCATGTTCGATGGCGCGGACCGCCGCATCCACCACTTCGGCTTGCGAGAAGCCCAGCTTGTGCTGGCGATGCAGCGGGCTGGTGGCAATGAACACATGGATGCGAGGAGCTTCGGCGCCTTCGAGTGCGCGGGCCGAAGCCTCGATGTCACCGGGACGGCAGCGCGCCAAACTGCACACGCCGACGCCGGTGCCGCGCAGTTCGTGTGCGACGCGGCGAATGCCATCGGCATCGGCTTCAGAGCTAGCGGCAAATCCAGCTTCCACCGTGTCGACGCCCAGTTCGGCGAGTGCAAGCGCGAAACGCAATTTCTGCGCAGCATCCATGCTGCATCCGGGCGATTGTTCGCCGTCGCGCAGACTGGTATCAAAAATGCGAATTCGCTCAGGTGCGGCGTTCATGGCAGAGATTCCTCAGGAGTCTTAAAAAAAGGTGCGGCGGTGCCGGGGAGTGACACCGCCGCAGTCGCCAGCCGGCCAGGGTGTCCGGTGGCGAAAGTGGTGCCCGACGCAATAGCGGCGGGCGAATGGGAAGCAGTGGTTTGGGCTGCGCTGCTCGAGAACGGATCGGCCGCATTGCGACGACGCGATGGGCGAGGCGCACGCGGGCGCGTATCGAGCAGCAACTGAGCGAACACGGCGGCGTCGATGTTGCCGCCCGACACGACGGCCACCTTGCGACGACTCGCCACGCGACGCCCGGCGGCCAAGGCCAGCGCACCTGCGCCTTCGGCCACGATGTGTTCTTCCAACATCAAGCGCGCCAAGGTTTCGCGCAGCTCGGCTTCGCGAACAATGATCAGGTCGTCCAACAAATTGGCCAAAATGCGTCGCGTGAGTTCGCCGGCCTGCGCCACACGCGTGCCATCGGCCAGCGTGGCCGCAGGTGCAATGGCGCTGGTGTCGCCGCGCAGCGCGCGTGCCATCGCATCCACGCCCTCTACCTGTGCGCCGACAATGCGCACGCCCTGCGACTTCAAGGCCAAGGCCACGCCCGCCGCCAAACCGCCGCCGCCAATCGGCACCAGCACGGTGTCGGGTGCATGGGCTGCCAGTTCGATGCCCAGCGTGCCTTGGCCGGCAATCACGTCCGGATCGTCGAAAGCCGACAGATAACGAAAACCATGCTGTTCAGCCAATTGCAGGGCATGAAGACGGGCTTCGTCGTAGCTGTTGCCGATCTGGCGCACCGTGGCGCCCAGAAATGCCACGCCCTGGGCCTTCACTGCGGGCGCGGTGACCGGCATGACCGTGATCACCGGCACCTTCAGCTCGCGTGCCGCCCACGCCAAACCCATCGCGTGGTTGCCTGCCGATGCGGTGATGACCGTGCGGCGATCACCCCGTTCGCGTGCGGCCAAGAGTGCATTCAAGGCGCCGCGCACTTTGTAGGCGCCGGTGCGTTGCAGGTTTTCCAACTTCAGCCAGCAGCCGAAGCGCTCGGCGTAGTGCAAGGGTGTGGGTGGCAGGTAGCGCCGCAGGCGCGCAGCAGCCGCCAGCACATCGCTGGCGGTCACTTCATCGCGGGCGGCATCGAAGGGCATCAGACGCTCGTCAGCCAACCGCGCTGTGTCTCACGCTTACCGCGCACCACTTCTGCGTACAACGCGGCAATTTCCGCACTGCGCGGCGATGCACCGAAGACGCGATCATCAATCGCCTCGACTTGCGCGATCTCCGCCGAGGTGCCGGTCAAGAACACTTCGTCGGCCTGACGCAATTCGTCGAACGTGACTGGGCGCGACTCGGCGCCGGTGAGTTGGATCACCGCATCGCGCGTGATGCCGGGCAGGGCATCGCCGTGCGCGACTGCCGTCACCTGGCCATCTTTCACCATGAACACGTTTTCGCCAGTGCACTCCACGACGAAGCCCGCGTCATCGACAAACAGAGCCTCACCGAAGCCGCGTGCCGTGGCCTCGCGCTTCGCCAAGATCGAGTTCACGTAGTTGCCGCAGAGCTTCAGCGGAGGGAGCGACTTCGCCGGATTGCGACGGAAACTCGACACGGTCAAGCGCACGCGATGCGTGCCCAGATGGCTGGTCCACGGCAAAGTGGCGACCATCAGGCGCGAACTCAGTTTTTCGACATCCAAGCCCAAACCACCACCACCAAACCACAGCAGCGGGCGAATGTACGCATCGCGGTGGCCATTGGCCCGCAAGGTCGACAGCACAGCCTCGGTGGCCTGAGCCACATCGAACTCCATGCCCAGAGCTTCAGCGCCCTTGCGCATGCGCTCCAAATGCTCGGGCAGACGAAACACCGCCGCACCGGACTCGGTGGCGTAGGCGCGAATGCCTTCGAACACACCGGTGCCGTAGTGCAAGGCATGGCTGGTGAGCGGTGCGCTGAAGGTTTCGGCGTTGGCAATCTCGCCATCGCACCATTGCATCAAAGACATGGCGCTACCTCGACGGTGAGACAGTCGTGCAGCTTGTCGAGCTGAGACTTCAGGCTATGGGCAGAACGCTCGCTTTCGACCGTCATCGACAAGCGCCACTCATCGGCACGCGGGTCGGTGCTTGCTTGCATGGCGATGGGCGCGTAGCCGCGTCGCTGTGTGGTGCCCAGAACGCGCGCCAGGGCGCCTTCACTCTGGCGCAGGGTCACGTCAAGTTGGTACTGCATCAGTCACTTCCTTTGAATCAATGGGGTCATCGAGCATTTGCGCGTTCGAATGATTCGGTGGCACCAAGGGCCATACGTTGGCCTTCTGGTCGATGGCGACGTGCAACAGCGCAGGGCCATCGATGGCCAAGAACTCGGCCAACGTCGATTCCAAATCCGCGCGCTGCGAAAGACGCATGGCCGGAATGCGATAGGCCTGCGCGATCATGCAGAAGTCGGGGTTGTCCGACAGATCCACGGCGGAGTAGCGCTCAGCGAAGAACAACTCCTGCCACTGCCGCACCATGCCCAAGGCTTGGTTGTCGAGCAGCACGATCTTGATCGGCAGCTTCTCGCGGGCAATCGTTGCCAGCTCCTGGATGTTCATCTGGATGCTGCCGTCGCCGCTCACACAGATGACCTGCGCGCTCGGATTCGACATTTGTGCGCCCATCGCCGCAGGCAGGCCGAAGCCCATCGTCCCGAGGCCGGCGCTGGTCAAGTGGTGCGTGGGATCGCTGAAACCCCAGTGCTGAGCCACCCACATCTGGTGCTGTCCCACATCGCAACTCACGATGGCATTCGGCGCCAATTCGTTCAGACGCTTCAGCAAGCCCGGAGCATAGATGTCAGTGCCCGGTGCGTCGTAACGCGCACGGTACTTTTCGACGCGTGCAGCGCACAGATCACGCCATTCATCGCAGCGAGTAATCGCTGCGCACAGCGCATTCAAGCTGTTGCCAATCTGTCCGTGAACCGACACATCCGCGCGGCGCAGCTTGTTGATCTCGCCCAGATCGGCATCCAAGTGGATGACCTTGGCGTGCGGTGCGAATTCGGCCAGCTTTCCCGTGGCGCGATCGTCGAAGCGCGCACCCACCACCACCAGCAAATCGCTTTCCTGCACCGCCATGTTCGCGGCGCGGGTGCCGTGCATGCCCAACATGCCGAGGAACTGAGGATGATCGGCAGGCAACGCGCCCAAGCCGCGCAAGGTCAACACCGTGGGCATTTTTGTTGCGGCAATGAAGCGGCGGAATGCCTTGGTGGCACCTGCAATCGCGATGCCGCCACCGCCGTACATCACTGGCTTTTTCGAGCGAGCAATCAGCGAAAGTGCATCCACCAAGCCGACCGGAACTGCGTTGGCCACCGGCGGCGAGACAATCGGCTTCGGCGCGGGCAGGTGATCGGCGTTGGCGAGTTGCACATCTTTCGGCAGATCGATCAGCACCGGACCAGGACGGCCACTGCGCGCCAAGTGAAACGCTTCATGCACCACTTGCGGCAATTCATTCACCGAACGCGGCAAGTAGCTGTGCTTCACGATCGG
Organism: Lysobacteraceae bacterium; assembly: GCA_027483045.1. GTDB lineage: Bacteria > Pseudomonadota > Gammaproteobacteria > Xanthomonadales > Xanthomonadaceae > Silanimonas. The sequence continues at coordinate 11,773 of JAIXVL010000046.1, read as the reverse complement.
CAGGGTCATGCCGAAGACATCCAATTCCTGGAAGGCATCGGTGCCCAACAGTGCCGTCGACACCTGCCCGGTGATGCAAACCATCGGAACGGAATCCAACAGGCCATCGGCAATGCCGGTGACCAGATTGGATGCGCCCGGCCCCGAGGTGGCCACGCATACGCCGACTTTGCCGCTATGGCGCGCATAGCCGTTGGCGGCCAAGGCCGCCGCCTGCTCGTGGCGCACCAGCACATGCTTCAACGACGTGCCGAGCAGCGCGTCGTAGAAGGGCATGATGCAGCCGCCCGGATAGCCGAACAGGTGCTCGACGCCTTCGGCTTCCATCGCCCGCGCGAGCCACTCCGCTCCGTTCATGCAGCGGCCTCGGCCTTATCGGGCGCAGGGTTGGCAGAAGGATTGGCCGGCGCTTCGCCACGCGGCTGCAGCCACGGCATGCCGGCGCGCAGTTTGCGACCCACGGCTTCGATCGGGTGTTCCAGATCGGCCTGCTTCAAGGCGCGGTAGTTCGGGTTGCCCGCGCGGTACTCGGCAATCCATTCGCGAGCAAAGCGGCCGTCCTGAATCTCGGCCAACACGCGCTTCATCTGCGTGCGCGTGTGCTCATCCACCACGTAGGGACCGCGCGTCAAATCGCCGTACTGCGCGGTTTCGCTGATGAAGCGATGCATCTGCGTGATGCCGCCTTCGTACAGCAGGTCAACGATCAACTTCAGTTCGTGGAGGCACTCGTAGTAGGCAATCTCCGGCTGATAACCGGCTTCGACCAGGGTTTCCCAGCCCGCCATGACCAGCTTGGTGGCGCCACCGCACAGCACGGCCTGCTCGCCGAACAAATCGGTTTCGGTCTCTTCCTTGAAGGTGGTCTTGATCGGTTGCGCACGACCGCCGCCAATGCCGCTGCAATACGCCAGTGCAATTTCTTCCGCACTGCCGCTCTGGTCCTGATGCACGGCATAGACACTGGGAACGCCACGACCGATTTCGAATTCGCGGCGCACGAGCGCGCCCGGACCCTTCGGAGCGACCAGTACGACGTCGATGTCGTGGCGCGGATTGATCTGCCCGTAATGCACGTTGAAGCCGTGCGCGAACAGCAAGCAAGCACCGGCCTTCAAGTTGGGCGCAATGTGCTGCTGATACAGCTGCGGCTGAACCATGTCGGGCGTCAGCACCGCCACGATGTCGGCAGCGCGCACGGCGTCGGCGGGCGTCTGCACATCAAAGCCGTCGGCTTTCGCTTTGGCTTCGGTGGGGCCGCCCGGACGCAGACCAATGATCACTTTGGCGCCCGAGTCGCGCAGATTCTTCGCGTGGGCGGTGCCTTGGCTGCCGTAGCCGATAACGGCGACGGTACGTTGCTGCAGGGCGGCGGGCGTTTGGATGGTGGTCATGACGGTGATCCTTTTTTGTAATCGAGTGAGAAATGGAAAACGTTGGAGAGCGAATGAAATGGGCTTAGCCGGTGGTCACGGCGCCACGGCTTGCGGATTCGACAAGGCGTGCGTACTTGGCCAGTGCGCCGTGCAGCACGCGCTTGGGTGTATCGGCCGGTGTACGGGAAGAGAGATCGGCACTGGTGTCCATGCGGCGCGCATCGATGTCGATCACGATCGGATCGCCATCGCGCAAACGGCCTAGCGGGCCGCCACGCGCGGCTTCAGGGGCGATGTGACCGACCATGAAACCGTGCGTGGCGCCGCTAAACCGCCCGTCGGTGATCAGCGCGACATCGTTCCCGAGGCCCTGGCCCACCAAGGCAGCGGTCACAGCCAACATCTCGCGCATTCCCGGACCACCGGCGGGGCCCTCGAAACGAATCACCACCACATCGCCAGCGTGGATCTGGCGTGCTTGCACCGCGGCGAACGCGGCATCTTCAGAATCAAACACGCGCGCCGGGCCATCGAACTTGCGGCGCTTGGCCGGCAGCTTCGCAATGCAGCCTTCTGGCGCGAGGTTGCCGTACAGCACGGAGTAACCGCCGTTCGGCTTCAGCGGTGCGGCCATGCCGGGCACCACTTCATTGGCAGCCACTTTCGGCTGCGCATCGATGGCTTCGAACAGCGTTTCGCCGGTCATCGTGGGCGTGTCGCTGATCAAGCCGGCTTGGCGCAGTTCATCCAGCACTTTCGCCGTGCCGCCCGCGGCATACAGCTCCACTGCGGTGAAGCGACCGCCCGGCTTCAAATCGGCGATGACCGGAGTGTTCTTCGAAGCGCCCTCGAAGGTTTCCAGCGGAAAGGCAACGCCTGCTTCGTGCGCGATGGCCAACAGGTGCAACACGGCATTGGTCGAGCCTGCCGTCGCAGCCACGGCGACCGCAGCGTTCTTCAAAGCCTGTGCAGTGATGGTTTCGCGCGGGCGACGGTCGGCAGCAAAGGCCTCCATCACCAACTCGCCGCAGCGGAAGGCCGCCTTGCGCTTATCGGGGTCGGTGGCGGGAATGTCGTTCAAGCCCATCGGCGACAGGCCCAACGTGGTCAGCACCATCGCCATCGTATTGGCGGTGAACTGGCCGCCGCAGGCGCCGGCACCCGGGCAAGCACTGCGCTCAATGCGGCCCAGTTCCGCATCATCGATATGGCCTGCCGAGTGCGCGCCCACCGCTTCGAACACTTCCTGCACGGTGATTTTCTTGGCATGGCACACGCCGGGCTGAATGCTGCCGCCATACAGCACGATGCCGGGCAAGTTCAGACGGGCCAGCGCCATCGCAGCGGCGGGAATCGTTTTGTCGCAACCCACCAAGGCCACCACCGCATCCAAGCAATGGCCGCTCACGGCCAGCTCCATCGAATCGGCAATCACCTCGCGCGAGGGCAGGGAAGCGCGCATGCCCTCGGTGCCCATCGCAATGCCGTCGGTGACCGCAATGGTGTTGAACTCAATCGGCGTGCCGCCCGCGGCGCTGATGCCTGCACGCACTTCGGCCGCCAGATCACGCAGCGTGATGTTGCAGGGCGAGATATCCGACCACGTGTGCACCACGGCCACCAAGGGCTTGGCGATGGCCGCGTCGTCCATTCCGGTGGCGCGCAGCATGGCGCGGGCGGGTGCTCGCGCGGGTCCTTTTTTGATTTGATCGCTATTCACTGTGTTCGGGTCGCTTGTTCAAGGTGGAATGTTTTTTCCGGCCCTGAAACGCAAAACCCCGCACCGTTGCTGGTGCGGGGTTTTCGTTTCGGACCTTGCTGCTGCTTACTTGGTCACGTCGATCCCGCACCTGTGAGTGAGGTAATAAGAAGTACGACGACGACAATAAGCGCCGAGACAAGCACGACATCGCGGACCGGCACGAGGGCGGTCGGTGCGACGAAGGACATGAGCGGCAGCGCGGTGAAGTTCATGGGTCGAGAGAAACACGGGCTTTTTCACCTTGTCAACACGCAGGGCTGAAAAAGTTCTCTGCGTCCTCTCTGTGGTGGGCTAAGTCGCTGTTCTGTATGCGCATCAGTTGCCGCTGATACTGCTGCGACAGTGGCACGGATTTGGCGCATTTCTCAGCAAATGCGCGGTATGAGCGCCCGATCACGCCTTAAGGTCGCTGGCGGCGCGATGCTTTCAATCCGCCCCCGCTGCAATCGCCCGCCATGCCCTCGCCCGTCGCCACCACTGCTCTTCCTTTGTTTCCGCTGCGCACGGTGCTGATGCCGGGCGGGCTTCTGGCATTGCGGATCTTCGAGCCGCGCTACCTCGATTTGGTGCGCCGTTGCGGCCGCAGTGGTGAGGGTTTCGGCGTTTGCCTGATCATCGACGGCTTCGAAGTGGGCCAGCCGGCCTTGCCGGCGTCGTTTGGTACGGAAGCCCGCATCGTCGACTTCGCCATGCGAGAAGAAGGTCTGTTGGGCATCGCGGTGGAAGGCGAACGGCGCTTCCGGGTGCTGTCCACGTCCACTCAGTCCGATGGGCTCATCGTGGGCGAAGTGCAGTGGATGCCTCCGGCCCCGGTGACGCGGGTGCGCCCCGAGCACGCCTTTCTGTCCGATCTTCTGCAGCGGATGTTGGAGCATGCAGGCGGCCCACATGCGCATGCCGAGCCCAAGCAGTTCGATCACGCCGAGTGGGTGGGTTATCGGTTGGCGGAGCTTTTGCCGCTGATCGACGACCAGCGCCTGCACCTATTGGAAGAAGACGACGCCAATCTGCGCCTCGATGCCCTACTGCGATGGCTGCCTGAGCTGGCCTAAGCGCATCAGGGCGTGCTGCGCAGACGCAGCACCGGGCCACCCTCATCCATTCGGAATGCTGCCGTGTCGGCGGCGAGTAGACGTCGCGCGGCACTTTGGTCGCCTTCGGCGGCCCAGTAGCGAACGAATCCATCGCCTCGTTCCGCGAATCGAAGGGTGTGTGCCGTACCCAGCCACAGAGGAACATCCCTATCGCCTAACGCATATGGCGAGGGCCATAGGCGCAACACCTGCCGTTCTTCGGGCGAGCTGCCCGGGTGCCACATCAGCAGGGCTTCGCTGTGCCCCCCATGCGTGGCCGGCATGATCGGCAGGGTATCGGGGCTGGCTTTGTCATCCAGCATCATTAGTACGCCGCGCCAATCGCCGTGTGGCAAAACGGTCCAGCCCGCACTCTGCAGCTGAACAACGAGTGCCGGCAGGTGCCCGCCGTACTGAACATTGAGCGGCCAGGCATCGCGGTCGCGCAATTCGTTTCTGCGAAGTGGAAGCGCCAAGGACTTGTCGCCTTCGCGCCACAAGGCCTCGTCGATGCGTTGCCGCTCCGCAGGCGGGTCGTACAGCGCCACCGTGTCTTCGGCTGTTCGGCTGGCATGCCACCCGCCCACAAGAATGACCGTGCCGAAAAAAATGGCTGTGACGGGTCGTACCCAGAACGAACGCACCACACGTCGGCGATAGGCAATGCCCAAGGCGGTGATCCACAACAAGCCCAGGCTGGCGCCCGCCAAGACATCGGAAAGCCAGTGCGCGCCCAAGTACAGGCGAGAGAAACCCAGCAGCCCGACCAAGAGAGCGCCCACCACATACGGCCACACGCGCTTGCGTCCTGGCATCTCACGCGCCACGAGCACCGCGAAGAACCCATACACGGCGGTGGCCAACATCACCGATTGCGAGGGAAAGCTGAAGCCCGCCACCGCCGTGGCCGTCGGCGGCTTTGGAAGGTCGATCAGCCAACCCAAGGCCCAAGACAGCAGCATCGCGAAGGCAGGTGCGGCGATCCAATGCCATGCAGCGATTCGACGTTTGCGCCAGAACAAATACGCCGCAATCAGCACGACGGCCGGCCCAAGCACCGTGAGATCACCCATTGCCGCCAAGAAGCCCATTACCGGGTCGGCCAAGGGGTGGCGCAAGCCGAACATGGCCTGATGCACGGTGAGATCAAGGCGCGACGGGGCTTCGCCGCCGCCGACCGAGGCAAGCAGCTCAAAAAAACCCCAGCCCGCGAGCACCAAAGCGCCGGCCAGCATCAAGAGCGAGGGCGACTCGCGCTGGTTCGGATCGATCAGTGCTTCCGAATAGCGCCCCAATACCGGGTGTCGATGCGACCACTGCAGAAGTCGGCTCAACAGACCACTCGCCCGAGGTGCAAGCCAGCGCCAGAGATAAAAGACCAGGCCCCAAATCGCCGCCACCATGACCAGCACCAAGCCGATCACGATGGAAAGGCGGCCGGCCACCGCAGCCACGAGATCCAGCGAAGTGCCAAACAGCCAGCCGGGCGCAAGAAACGCTAAGGCCCACAGCAGGGCCGCGACGGTGGTCGCCGCCACATAGCGCTGAGCGGGCATTCGCACCATGCCGGCAATCGCAGGAATGAAGGGGCGGATTGCCCCCACAAAGCGGCCGATCACCAGACTCTTCATGCCGTGCTTGCGGAACGAGATATCTCCGCGCTCCAGCCATTGAGGATTTTTCGAAAACGGCCAGCGTGTTCGTAGCGAGTCGCCATAGCGGCGGCCAGCCACATAGCTCACGCCGTCTCCGCAAAAGGCGCCCGCTGCAGCGCAGATCACGGCGTAGGTGCCATCAATGTGGCCCAAGCCCACCAAGGTTCCTACCGCGAACAGCAATGGCGCGGCAGGCACCACCACACCAATGATCAAGAGCGCATCGCAAAACGCGATCAGGAAGATAACGATGCCCGCGGCCACCGGGTGGTGGGCAATCCATTCGAGCAGGGCGTCCCAGCGGCTGGCATCCATCGAAGGATTATAGAAGCCCTGATGCGACAGCTACACTGCTATTCGTCGCGGCTCTGCCGCAATGCAACAGGAATGACCATGAATTCGCTCTCCGGCAAGACCTTGTTTATCACCGGTTCCTCGCGCGGCATCGGCTTGGCCATCGCGCTTCGCGCGGCGCGCGATGGCGCCAATGTGGTCATCGCAGCGAAATCGAGCGTGGCCAATCCCAAGCTGCCCGGTACCATCCACAGCGCTGCTGCCGAGGTGGAAGCCGCGGGCGGAAAGGCATTGGCGATCAAATGCGATATCCGCGAAGAAGCTGAGGTGGAATCAGCGATGGCCGACGCCGCCGAATACTTCGGTGGAATCGACATCTTGGTGAACAACGCCAGCGCTATTTGGCTGCGCGGCACCTTAGATACGCCGATGAAGCGCTTCGACCTCATGAGCCAGGTCAATAGTCGCGGCAGCTTTTTGTGTGCGCAGAAAGCCCTTCCTTATCTGTTGAAGTCGGCGAATCCGCACATTCTGACTTTGGCGCCGCCGCCCAATCTCGACCCTAAGTGGTGGGCGCCACATACCGGCTACACCTTGGCCAAAATGGGCATGAGCTTTGTCACGCTGGGTTTGGCCGCCGAGTTCGGCCCGCAGGGCGTGGCGGTCAACGCCTTGTGGCCGAAAACTGTCATCGCCACCGACGCACTGAAAATGATTCCGGGCGTTGATGCCTCTGGATGCCGCACGCCGGAAATCATGGCGGACGCTGCGCAGGCCGTGCTCACTCGCCAAGCCGCTGGCTTTAGCGGTCATTTCCTGATTGATGAAGATGTGTTGCGAGAAGCCGGTGAAACCGACTTCGCCCGCTATGCGGTGGATCCGTCGCGGGCGCTCCTCCCCGATCTTTTTCTTTGAACCAGCGCCACTAGATCGACGGGCCGCAGTCAAATCCTGGCGATGGCTTGCTTCACGTCATCGAGTAAGTCGTCGCCATGTTCGAGTCCCACACTCAAGCGCAGCAGTCCGGGTGGCGAAACCGGATTGGGCCCTTCAACAGAAGCGCGGTGTTCGATCAGCGATTCCACGCCACCCAGCGAGGTGGCGTTGGTGAATATCTGCACAGCGCCCGCGAAAGCCAGTGCTGCATCGCGTCCGCCCTTGAATGTGACCGACACCATGCCGCCGAAGTCGCGCATCTGCACCGCTGCAATGCGGTGGTTGCGATGTGAGGCAAGCCCAGGCCAATAGACCGTTTCGACCGAGGGCTGTTCTGCCAAAAACTCAGCCACCTTGCGCGCATTGGCGCAATGCCATGCCATGCGCGCGGGCAAGGAGCGCAAGCCACGCAAGGTCAGCCAGCTGGAGAACGGCGCAAGAATGTTTCCGGTGATGTGGCGACGATGCGCCGCCTTGTCGAACAGCGCATCGCGACGCGCAAACACCAGCGCTCCGCCCATGACATCGCTATGACCGCCCATGTACTTGGTGGTGGAATGCATCACCACATCGGCGCCCAGCGTGAGCGGCGTCTGCAACAGCGGTGTTGCGAACGTGTTATCGACGGCCAACAACGCGCCGCCTTGATGGGCAATTTCCGCCAGCGCGGCAATGTCGGCAATGCGAAGCTGTGGGTTTGAGGGTGTTTCCGCCCAGATCAGCTTGACCGTAGGTGTCATTGCGGCAGCGACGGCATGGGCATCGGTTTGATCCACCGCGCGCACGCGTACGCCACGTTCCGGCAAGAACTCCTCGCCCAGCGAACGTAAGCCCGCGTAGCAATCTTGCGGCACAAGAACTTCACTGCCCGCGGGCAGCAGTTCAAGAGCGGACGTCATCGCCGCCATGCCAGAGCCGTACACCAAGGCCGCTGCGCCGGATTCCAGTGCCGTCAAGGCCGACTCGAAACGGTCTTGCGTGGGATTGCCTTCGCGCTGGTACTCGTAGCCGGCGATGCGTTCGGCTGCTGGTCCGTGCTTGAACGTCGTGGAAAGGTGCAGTGGCGGCGCAATCGCACCGTTGTGAGCGTCGGCTTCGCCACCGGCATGGATGGCCAAAGTTTCAGGGCGCATGGGCAAACTCCAGATCAAAGCCGCGCGCACGAAGCACCTCGGCCACTTGGGTGGGGGATTCGAAAACCACGGCATCGATGCCGATCACGCGCGCGCCTTCAATGTTCTCGGGCCGATCATCAAAGAAAAGCGTGGATGCCGGTGAGAACCCTAAAGCTTGCAAGCACAACAAGAAGGCCTTGGGTTCTGGCTTGATGGCGCGCAACTGGCCTGAAGTGACGATGCGTCGCGCAAGCAAGGCGCTTACCGCGGGCGCCACTTTCGCCAAGTGCTGGCCCAGCCAGCGGCCATTGTTCGTGAATACCGCAGCAGCGGCTTGCGCCTGCACTTGTTCGCAGAGCGCGAGCATTTCAGGCCGCGCTCGTGTCGCTGCCTTTCGCGCCGCAATGAAGACGTCTTGCGGCACCATCAGTCCGTATTGGCTGCGCAGCGCTTCCAAGTAGTCCGGCAACTCCAACTCGCCACGGTCACAACGATTCTCGAGTCCGCTGCGAAACAGGGCACGCTCCACGTCCTTACTTTGCGCGCCCACTGCTTCAGCAATGTGCGCGCAGCGAAGGTCGTGCCGGTAGTCCACCAGCACATCGTCGAAGTCGAAGAGCACTAGTTTCGGGCGCGGGTTCATCAGGCCTCACGCACCTCTTTGAAGGCAGCGCGCGCTGCTTCAAGCGTATGCGCGATTTCCGCTTCGCCATGCATGGAAGAAACGAAGCCCGCCTCGAACGCAGAAGGTGCAAGGTAAACGCCGCGCTTCAGCATGGTGTGGAAGAAGCGATTGAAGCGTGCAGTGTCGGCAGATTTCGCTTGCTCGAAACGCGTCACATGCTCTGTAGTGAAGTACAAGCCGAACATGGCGCAAACATGGCGTGTACTGAACGCCACGCCGGCTTCGTCGGCAGCCGCTTGAAAGCCCGCGACTAAGGCGTCCGTTTTGCGCGCCAAGTCTTCGTAGAAGCCGGGCTGCTGGATTAGTTTCAGCGTGGCCAGACCGGCGGCCATCGCCACTGGGTTACCGCTGAGCGTGCCTGCCTGATAGATCGGGCCGGCCGGCGCAATCTGCTGCATCAAATCCCTACGCCCGCCATAGGCGCCTACCGGCATGCCGCCGCCGATGATCTTGCCGAAGGTGCTGATGTCGGGCCTGATGCCATACAGCTGCTGCGCGCCACCGAGTGCCACGCGGAATCCGGTCATCACCTCATCGAAGATCATCAAAGCGCCATGCTGCGTGCACAACGCACGGAGATGCTGCAGGTATCCCGGCTCCGGCGGAATGCAATTCGCATTGCCCACCACCGGCTCAAGGATCAAGCCAGCGATGTCGCTCCCCACTTCATCGAAAAGTGCGGTCGCGGCTTCGAAGTCATTGAATGGCAGCGTCAGCGTGAGATCGGCCAGCGCTTTCGGTACGCCGGGCGAGTTGGGCAAGCCGAAGGTCAATGCACCGGAACCCGCCTTCACAAGGAAGCTGTCGCCATGGCCGTGATAACAGCCTTCGAACTTGACGATGCGACTCCTGCCGGTCGCGCCACGCGCAAGGCGAATGGCCGACAGCGTAGCCTCGGTCCCGGAGTTCACCATGCGCACCATCTCGCAGCTCGGCACGAGGCGAGTGATTTCTTCCGCCATCGTCACTTCGAGTGCGTTGGGAACGCCAAAGCTCAGGCCATCGACCATCACCTCGCGTACGGCGTCCAGGATCTCCGGCCGCGCGTGGCCGGCAATCATCGGGCCCCAGCTGCCCACGTAATCGACGTAACGATTGCCGTCTACATCTTCAATCCAGGCACCGCTCGCGCGCTTGGCAAAGAACGGTTCGCCGCCCACGGATTTGAAGGCGCGTACGGGCGAGTTCACTCCGCCGGGCAACAAATCGAGGGCACGGGTAAACAGGGCGTGGCTGGTGTCGGTTTTCATTGATTCTCAAACAAGGCTTGAAATTGACGTGCGGCAGCGAGTGGAGCGGGTGCCTCAAAAACGGCGCCGACCACGGCGAGAAGATCGGCGCCGGCCGCCACGAGTGGTGCGGCATTCTCCGGCGTCAGGCCGCCAATGGCTACGCGTGGCACCGAGAGTCTTTCGCTTTCGTAGAGAAGGGCAGGTGTAGCTCGCCGCGAGGTGACTTTCGTGGACGTGTTGAAAAAGGCGCCAAAGGCCACGTAGTCCGCGCCCTGTGCTGCGGCGAGTTCAGCAGCGTCGAGGCTGTCATAGCACGAGGCGCCGAGGATCAGCGCCGGCGCAGCCTTGCGCGCCTCGTCCAAGCGGCCATCGTGTTCGCCCAGATGCGCGCCGGCGGCGCCAATCTGCACGGCTAGGCGCCAATCATCATTAATGATCAAGGGCACGCCCGCTGCCGCGCACATACTGCGCAATGCGAGGGCCTCCGTTTGCTGCCGTGCTGAATCAGCGAGCTTATTGCGGTACTGCAGGAGTGCTGGCCGCGCGGGGAGTACCTCGGCAACGCGCGCCAACAGGCTCTCGGACTCGCGGCTATCGGGTGTGATGAGGTAGAGCCCTCGCCCCCATGGCGGTGTCTTCATGTCGCTCCATCACTGCGGTGTGGAAGAATTGCGGCCACTTCTCACTTCTTCATCAGGATGCCACCCGTGACCACTGCTGCTTACAAGACTTGGGTCTGCGTGGTCTGCGGATTCCTATATGACGAAGCGCAAGGCCTGCCCTCGGAAGGCTTGGCACCCGGAACGCGCTGGGCGGATATCCCTGAAGAGTGGATGTGCCCGGATTGCGGTGTGGGCAAGGCCGACTTCGAGATGGTGGAAGCCTAGGTTCCGCTCCTCAGGCCTGAAAACTGCCTCAGGGCTGGCCGGTTTCAGGAATACCCTCGGAGAAGGTGATTTCTGCGCCCGCCGCCAGTCCCAGGGCCTGCCCTTCGCCTGCGTTGAGCTCTAGTACGTACTTGGCCGGGCCGGTGCTCGGATAGTTGGGGCAGCGGTCGCCGGCAGAGCAGGGTGGAACGCCCTTCTGGATAGAGACCAAGCGGCGCGACGCATCGAAGTAGAGGATGTCGAGCGGGATCTTGGTGTTCTTCATCCAATACGCGAGCGGTTCCTCGCGTTCATGCACGAAGAGCATTCCGTGCCCCGGGCGCATGTGCTCACGAAACATAAGGCCACGCGCACGCTCATTGAAGTCATCTGCGATTTCAACCTCAAAGGCCTTGCTGCCAACAGTCACTTGCTCCGTGGGCGTTGCGCTGCTGCAGCCAGTTGAGAAAACGCCGGCCGCCGAACAGATCAGCGCAGCGAGAAAAGAAAAGCGAAGGGGCATGCGCGGCGCTCCAAGTGTTCAGGCGAGACTTGATTGTAGGGCGATGCCGCTTTCACGTTGCGAGAAGCAGGCGAGCTTGCGTACGCCGATCCCCTATGCACTGGCCGAAGGGCGATTCTTGCGAGCGCCTGCAGCACTTCCGCCCGTTCTGCTGCGTTGTCTTTCCCCTTGCTGAACTTTGTTCGAGAAAGTTCTTGCTAAGGGGGTGAGTGATTGCCTATAGTTCGCGCCCCTTCGCTGGGTGGCTGCCGAAACG
>JAIXVL010000194.1 GCA_027483045.1 Lysobacteraceae bacterium | reverse complement strand
TGGAGAGTCCGAGCTTCTTGGCGATTGAAACGCTCTGTGGCGTGAGCAGCGTGGCGTAAGCGCGGGTGTGCCGGTCCAGTCGCGACCACGTGGTGTACTCGTTGTGCAGAACCACATCGTCCCAGGCCAGAACCGAGCCATGACAGGTGCTGCTCGCGCAGGTCACGGTGCCCATGCTGGTTCCCGGCGAACGATCAGGCATAGCGGCCTGCAATGCATTGGCATGCACCAACGCGGCGGGAGCCAAAGCCAATGCGAGACACAACAATCGAGCGAAGACGGGACTCATCGGCGACCTCCTGCAGCCGCAGCGGCGGCGGACGATGGCGCGGGCGTGTTGCGCACTGTCCACACGGAACCATCGGGATTCAGGAACAACTTCTGCATTTCGGTAAGCGTGAATGGGCGCGAGCCCAATCGTCCGAACACGGCAATCTGGCCGCCGGTTTCATCCACGGCGCGGTCACGATCCAATCCCTTCGAAAGCGCAATGGCAGCGCTTCGCGTGGGCCGCGAAGCAATCAACTCAGGCCGCGGCTCAGGCGAGAAACCGTAGAAGTTGGGTTGTGTATCGGGAGCAGTGAGTTGGATCACACGCAAGCCGTTCTTGCCATCAGCCACATAAGCGAAGAGCGACGCGTTCGTGGACCCCACCACCACATCGCGCGCATCGTTGATGACACCCCGCGCGCTGTAAACAGTCAGCAAACGCGGGGCTTCTGGACGCGTGACATTCACGATCGCCAAGCCCTCCTCTCCTGCCGCCACATAAGCATACGTGCGAGCCACATAGAGGCGCCGTGCGTTCTTTATGGCAATGGTCGATGGCAACAACTTCGGTGCCGAGGGCACAGTCACGTCGACAACACGCAAACCCGTTGCATCAGTGACGAACAGATAGCGGAACTGCAAGGCCGTTGCTCGGGCGTCCTGCAGCGGCACCAGTGCAATCGCCTTCGGCTTCAGGGGATCGTCCAAATCGACGATCTGCACGCCACGTGGCGTCGTGACGTACGCATAGTGCCCAGCCACAACGATGTGTCGCGCGCCACTCAACACGCCGCCTTCGTTCCACGTTGCGGCGCGGCTCAGAAAATTATTGCGCGGCTCGCCGTCCGCAAAGGTGTCGACGTTAACGACCACCAAGCCCTCTTCTGCATCGACCACGAAGGCGTAGTGGTAGATCGGGTGGAAGGGTTGCTCTTGATTAGTCACGCGCATCAAGTCGCCTTCGTTGCGCGTCGGCGCAATCGCCTGATTCGTCGGCAGCGCCATACACGTGGCGTTCTTGGTGCTGACATGCGCGTCCTGACCCAAAGGTGAGAACGGCGCGCTGATGATGCGCTGTGAGAAGCCCTTGTTTGGCAAAGAGGCCGTGTCGTAGACGCGGAACCCACCCTCGCCCTCGGCCACAAATAGATACTCGCCACGCTGTTGAACACACTGCGCCGGGCCGCGGCTGTCGATGCCGTAGGCTTCGCGCAGGATCTCACCTCGCTCCTTGTGTTGCTTAAACCAATCGGGATACGCGAACCGGTGCAGGTAGCTGCCAATCACGGCTTGCGGCTCTTCCAATTCGGTGACGCCAACGCCTTCCACATGCCCTTCTTCACCGACCATGGCATAGCCACCGATGAAGTTGACGAAGTTGGTTCCCTGCAGCAGAAGCTGCGCCATGATCGCGTTGTTGTCGCCATTGGCCGAGACGTGGCAATCCTCGCACTGCTTGGTTTCGGTCAGTCGCTCCGTGTGTGGGTAATGCGGCGCGAAGGCCTGAGATGAGAATCCACTCGCCGCGATTGGCGGCTGTTGGATGTAAATGCGCTCACGATTGATGTTTTGCGAACTCAGCACCAGCGCAGAACTTGAGCGAATCGGCGCAATCTTGTTGCCCTTCACCGTGCCGTGCAGCCCCAGTTGGAACACGTCGTCGCGCGCGACCTGCACGTTGTACGTGGCGTAGTTGCGGGTTTCACCACCCTCGAAATGGTTGCGCTCGGTTTTCCAGTTGGCCTGAATGGGCAGATGGCACCCGGCACAACTCGTGGTCCAAGACAGATGGCAGGTGAAGCACTCCATTTTGTCGTCGCCGTGCGCCAGCTCTCCGCTACTCGCATTTTCGAACGCGGCTTGCGGATCCCAGCTTCCAGCGCGGCCTTCCTCACCCGCGGGAGTGAGCTTTGCGCGCGCCGCCTTTTCGTTGTACTCAGGGCTCGCCGGGTTCACCGAGTCGCGCGTCAGGCTCATCTTCCATTCGAGCTTGGGATCGATGGCGGAACGCTGATAGAGCGCTCCGTCGCGCCACTCGAAACGCGGACGTCCGTCTTGCGTGCGCAGAAGTGACAGGTCCATTCCACCCGGGCGAGCTGCGGGCCCTGAGGTGGTCAGCGTTGGATACCGCCGCGCCGTGCCATGGCAATCCGCGCAAGTGATTTCGATGGCCGCTGCCACTTCGCCGTAGATGTGCCCGTTGCCATGCATGTCCTGCTCGAAATGGCAGTCCACGCAATGCATGCCCTTGTCCAAGTGGATCGAAGAAAGGTGCACGGCCTTGTCGAACTTTTCCGGATCGTCGTTCGATACCTGAGCGCCCTCAGCATCGAGCAGGTTGCCTTCGCGGTCACGCTTGAAGACGGCACGGAACATCCAGCCGTGGCCGTGGTAATCGGCAAACTGCGTGTCCTTTAGCGTGTGGTTCTGACGCGAACTTTCAGCGAGGAACTCCGGATCGCTCCAGTTACCGCGAATGGCGGCTTCTTCGGGATTTCGCTGATTGATTTCGCGAATCTCCGCCGCTGTCGGGTAGCGCTGCTCTTTCGGCCAAAGGAACTCGGCGTCGGCTTCGTAGTCACTTTGGATGTAACCGTAGAACGAGTTCACATAGATGTTGGGCTGGTGCATGTGGCAGACCATGCACTGCGAGGAAGGAATCGAACGGGTAAAGGCATGCGCGATGGGGTTGCCCGATTGCCCGCGCGGAATCGTGGGGTCGAGCGTGGCCGTTTTCCCACGATTGCCATGCACGGCATAGGGCCCGGAGTGGCGCGGATCACGATCATTCGCGTAAATCGTGTGGCAAGCCGTGCAGCCAGAACTGCGGTAATCCCCCGGATTGTCGTTGGTACCCATGAACCAGAGATGCGGGTCGTTCAATCGCGTCTTGGTGAGGTTGATGACCGGCACGGCAACGCGACTGCCTGTTCCGGGGCCGCGATTCGATTGCCGCAGATCAGGGCGACCCGGCTCATCCAAGCGTTGCAGCACACCAGTTGAGTTGGGCAAGCCAATCTCCGGGAACTGCGAGTTGATGACGCGACCGCCGCGTTCGAACACACGGAAAATGTCGGCAAGCGGCACGGTCTCCCACGCGGGCAAGGGATACAGCTGCGGCAACACGCCGCGGGCTGCGTGCACCGCATCGTTGGGCGCGACCGGATTACGCAGCAGTGCAGGCGCACCATCACGCGTGTAGGCCTCGCCGATGTTGTACACCTTGTAGGGCAGAATGCCGTTGTTGTACGCCGCACCGCCCCACAGCATTGCAGACGTCGACATGAGGCTGCGTTCTTGCGACTGGATGATCGGCAAGTGGCACGCACCGCATGCTTCGCGAGCAACACGTAGATCACCCGGATTCACGAAGCGCACATAGGCCGGATGCTCTTTGGCCATGCGCGCGAAACTGCTGGGTGGATTGGCCGATGAACGCCCGAAGATCGTGATGTCACGCGGCAGTACGTGTGCTTGCTCCATCGCTGCCACATACGCCGGTGTGCCGGGCTGCGCTTCGCCGCGTCGAACGTTGGCGTTACCGCCGTGGCAATCGGCGCAACCCAAGACCACGCCCGGATTGGTGTGCATGGTGGGCTGGTCGGTCTTTTCGTGGCAGGTCGTGCAGCCC
>JAIXVL010000130.1 GCA_027483045.1 Lysobacteraceae bacterium | reverse complement strand
GTGAGTGGTTCGAGGCGCACTCGTTGTCGGAACAGGTGGGCGGCACGTCCTACCTCATCGAATTGGTGCAGACCACGCCTTCCGCTGCGAACATCCGCGCCTACGCTGAGATCGTTCGCGATAAGTCGGTGCTGCGCAGTCTGATCGACGTGGGCACACAGATTGCCGAAGACGGCTTCTCGCCGGGTGCGCGTGAAACACCCGATCTTTTGGCCGAGGCCGAACAGCGCGTCTTCAAGATTGCCGATCAGAACCGCACGGGCAAGCGGGATGTGGTGTCGCTGCGCGATGCCATGAAGGAAGCTTTCGAGATCCTCCAGCAGCGCTACGAGTCGCAGGGCACCGTCACGGGTCTGCCCACCGGCTTCACCGATTTCGATGAAATGACCGCGGGCCTGCAGCCCTCTGACCTGATCGTGCTGGCAGCGCGACCGGCGATGGGCAAGACGACGCTTGCGCTGAATATGGCGGAGTACGCCGCACTCAAGAGCAAGAAGGCCGTCATCATCTTCTCGATGGAAATGTCGGCGAGCCAGTTGGCGTTCCGTCTGATTTCCTCGATTGGCCGCATCAACGCCGGGCGTCTGAAGACCGGTCAGTTGGAAGACGAGGATTGGTCGCGCGTCACGATGGCCATGAAGATGCTGTCGGAGTCGAAGATCTTTATCGATGACGAACCCGCACTTTCGCCAGCCAAGCTTTTGTCCAAAGCGCGCCGCATCAAGCGCGAGCACGATCTGGGCTTGGTGGTCGTGGACTACCTGCAGCTCATGCAGGTGCCGGGCAATAGCGAGAATCGCGCCACCGAGATCTCGGAGATCTCGCGCTCCCTCAAAGCACTGGCAAAGGAATTGAACATTCCCGTGATTGCGCTGTCGCAGCTGAATCGCGGATTGGAATCGCGCACTGACAAGCGGCCTGTGATGTCCGATCTTCGCGAGTCCGGCGCTATCGAGCAGGACGCCGACATCATCATGTTTATTTACCGCGACGACTACTACAACAAAGACAGCAACGACAAAGGGCTGGCCGAGATTCTGATCAGCAAGCATCGAAACGGTGCCACCGGCATGCTGAAGCTCAAATTCTTTGGCGAATACACGCGCTTCGACAACTTGGCGCGCGACTCAGTCGGTAGCTTCGAGTAAGGGTGGTTGCGGCGATTAGCCGCCGACGTACTCGCGTGGGATGCGCTCGTTGAGTCCGGTGAGGATCTCGTAAGGGATCGTGCCTGCGGCTTCGGCCACCGCTTCGACGGTCAGGGCTTCGTTGCCCTGTGTGCCGATCAATACCACCTCGTCCTCGTTGTAAGCCGTTCCCGCGGGGCCAAGATCGGCCATGAATTGATCCATGCAGACGCGCCCCGCGATGGTCTTTCGCTGCCCGCGAACCAGAACTTCGCCGCGAGAGGACAATGATCGCGGATACCCATCGCCGTAGCCGATAGGAATGGTGACGACGCGCGTGTCCTGTTCAGCCCGCCACGTAGCGCCATAGCTCACCGTGTTTCCAGCGCGAACGACCTTGAAGTACACGACTTGCGAAACGAGCGAGAGCGCTGGGCGCAGATCAATCGTCCTCTGTGACGCCGGGTCGGGCAGAGCGCCATACAGCGCGATGCCGGGACGCACCATGTCCAACCACGTCTGCGGGAAATGCAGCACGCCGCCGGAGTTGGCCAGGTGGCGAAGTGGCATGGGCAAATCCAAAGCGTCGATGTGTGCGCACGCCTCAAGGAAGCGCTCGAGCTGCTGGAGCGTCATCTCCGATTCGGGATCGTCGGCGCAAGCCAGATGCGAATAGATGCCCTTCACCGTGCACCAGCGTGACTGCATCGCTGCGTTGATGAAGGGCTTGCACGAGTAGCTGTGGACGCCGATGCGTTCCATGCCAGTGTCGATCTTGAGATGCACCACCGCCTTGCGGCCGAGTGATTCTGCAGCCGCCTCGACCTGGCGCAGCTTATCGAGCGACGAGACGGTGATTTCCAGATCGTGCGCGATGTACTGCGCGGCCTGTCGGCCAAACATGCCGCCGAGCACAAGAATCGGCACCGAAAGACCCGCGCGCCTGAGCGTGATGCCTTCTTCAACGAAGGCCACGCCCAGTTGATCCACGCGGCAGCCTTCCAAGTGCCGAGCAACGGGCAAAAGCCCGTGGCCGTAGGCGTTGGCCTTGATGATCGCCATCACTGCCGTGTGGGTATGCCGGCGAATGGCCTCGAGGTTGTGCCCGATTGCGCCGAGATCGACTCGGACTCGGGTGGGGCGTTGGCTGGTCTGGTCGCTCATTGCGGAATTGTAGTGGGCAGAGCCCTCGGCTACGCGCCCTGCACGCGGTTTTGGTGAGACTGCCCGCATGACGCCCCCTATCCGCCATCTGCTTGTCGTTCTTGGCGATCAGCTCAATGCCGACTCGGCCGTTTTCGATGGTTTTGACTCGGAGCGTGATGCCGTTTGGATGGCTGAGGTGAAGGGCGAGTCCACGGAAGTGTGGAGCTCGAAGCCGCGCATTGCTCTGTTCCTCTCAGCCATGCGTCACTTCCGCGATGGCCTGAAAGACCGCGGCGTTCGCGTGGTTTATCGCGTGCTAGGCGAGCACGCGGAGGAGAGCCTCGAAGCTGCGCTCGTCGCGGATCTGCAGCACCTTAGCCCTTCCGCCGTGATTGCAGTGACCCCCGGAGAGTGGCGGCTGGCCCAGTCGCTGCCCGCGGCGTGTGCCTCTGTAAGCATCGAGTGGATCGAGCGCGACGATCGTCACTTCTACGCGTCGCGTGAGGATTTTCAGCGCTGGGCGAAAGGCAGGAAGGAGTATCGGCTGGAGTACTTCTATCGCGAGATGCGCCGACGCTTCGGTGTGCTCATGGACGGCGAAGAGCCTGAAGGCCAGCAATGGAACTTCGACCAGGACAATCGCGAGGCCTTCGGCAGGAAAGGCCCAGGACTGAAGCGCGAGCCGCACTCCTTCGCCCCAGACGCAATCACCCTCCAGGTTCTGAGCGAGGTTGAAAGGCACTTTGGGGGCCATCCCGGGTGTCTAAAGGCCTTCGATTGGCCGGTGACGCCAGAGGATGCCCGCGAGGCACTGACGGATTTCATCGAACACCGCCTTCCGTTTTACGGACGCTATCAGGACGCGATGT
>JAIXVL010000202.1 GCA_027483045.1 Lysobacteraceae bacterium | reverse complement strand
CTTGGCGAACTTCTCGGCCGGGTTCTTGATCTTCAGGATCTCGACGACTTCCGGATGCGCTTCGGCGCTGGTGGCGCGGTAGTCCTGCTTGGCGACATCGAGAACAACGATGTCCTTGCCCTTCTTCATGTAGATGCCCGCGCCGGTCTTCTGACCGAGGGCGCCTTTCGAAATCAGGGCCTGCAGCCAAGCTGGCGCTTTGAAGTAGCTGTGCCACGGGTCGTTGGGCAGGGTGTCGGCCATCGTCTTGATGACGTGGGCCATAGTGTCGAGGCCGACCACGTCCGAGGTGCGGTAGGTCGCCGACTTCGGGCGGCCAATCAGCGGGCCGGTGACGGCGTCGACTTCATCGAAGCCGAGGCCGAGGCGCTCGGTGTGATGCATGCCGGCGAGGATCGAGAACACGCCGATGCGGTTGCCGATGAAGTTCGGCGTGTCCTTGGCGTAGACGACGCCCTTGCCGAGCGTGGTCGTGAGGAAGGTCTCGAGGCCCTCCAGCACACCGGCTTCGGTGCCTTTGCACGGAATCAGTTCGGCAAGGTGCATGTAGCGCGGCGGGTTGAAGAAGTGCACGCCGCAGAAGCGCGGGCGAACCGCCGCCGGCATCGCTTCGGCGAGGCCGTTGATCGACAGGCCCGAGGTGTTCGACGCGACGATCGCGTGCGGCGCCACGTGCGGGGCGATCTTCTCGTACAGGTCCTTCTTCCACTCCATCTTTTCGGCGATGGCCTCGATGATGAGGTCGCAGTCCGCGAGGAGGGCGAGGTGCTGCTCGTAGTTCGCCGGGATGATCGCGGCGGCCTTGGCCTTGCTCGCCAGAGGGGCGGGCGAGAGCTTGCCGAGGTTGGCAATCGCCTTTTGGACGATGCCGTTCTTGTCGCCCTCTTTGGCTGGAAGGTCGAACAGCAGGGTATCGACGTCGGCATTGACGAGGTGGGCGGCAATTTGTGCGCCCATCACGCCGGCGCCGAGAACGGCCACTTTGCGGATGCGAAGCTGAGACATGGGGACTCCGAAGGGGAGGGAGGTCAAGGAAACAGGGCGCAGCATACGCCACCGTATGTTCACTGCGCGAGAGGGCGAGATGAAAGGCCCGAAACAGGGCTACCCGGCGCGAAGACCTGCGGCCGCAAAGCGAACCAGCTGCTGGGCGGCTTTCTCGCAGTGCTGCTTCTCGGTCACGCCCGTTGGGCGCTTGATCAGGCCGAAGTCCGCCATGGCATAGGTCAGCGCCCCCGCGACGAAATCGAGACGCCAATACAGGTCTTCCTTGGCAAGACCGGGCACACATTCGGCGATGGCCTTCGAGAACTCCCGCAGCACATGACCATAGTTGTCGGAGAGGAATTTGCGGAGACCGTCATTTTTCTCAGCAAAAGCGCGCGCCAAAACCCGAACGAATGCCGCGCCGCCATAGTGGCGGTCGAGCGTGAGCATCAAGGGCGGCTCGATGAACGCGCGAAGGACGGCTTCGAGGTCGCCAGCGTACTTCTGACGGGCTTCAGCCAGCAGCTTCAGTCGCTTCTCGCTCATGTCGTCCATTCGGCGCCGGAAAACCTCATTCACCAGGTTTTCCTTCGAACCAAAGTGGTAGTTCACAGCGGCGATGTTCACATCGGCACGGCTGGTCACCTGGCGAAGCGATGTGCCTGAGAAACCGTGAATGGCGAACAGTTCTTCTGCCGCACCAAGGATGCGGTCCTTGGTATTGAAGTGCGTGGTGGTCATGGGGGTCTCCTTCAAACGCTTGTTCGATGCTAGGCGTCGCCCGATGTCGAGTCAAATGTTTGATTGAATCAATCGACCGTACGGTTCTCCTCGCTGAAGTCCGCTCAAGAGTCCAGCCAAGACGAGCCGGGGCATTCAAAACGTGCTGTAAGCCGCTGTCTTTTTTGAGTTTTCGACTCTATACTCGTCTCCTTATCTGTTTTCCTATTGACAAAGGTTCACAAACATGGCTATCGAGCGCACCATTTCCATCATCAAGCCGGACGCTGTCGCAAAGAACGTGATCGGTCAGATTTACGCTCGTTTCGAGAGCGCCGGGCTGAAGGTGGTTGCCGCCAAGATGAAGCACCTCTCGCGCAAGGAAGCAGAAGGCTTCTACGCAGTGCATCGCGAGCGTCCGTTCTTCAATGCGCTGGTTGAATTCATGATCTCGGGCCCGGTCATGATCCAAGTGCTGGAAGGCGAAAATGCTGTTCTCAAGAACCGCGATCTGATGGGGGCCACGAACCCGAAGGACGCTGCGCCGGGCACCATCCGCGCCGATTTCGCGCAGTCGATCGACGCAAATGCCGTGCACGGCTCGGACAGCTTGGAAAATGCCGCGATCGAAACGGCGTACTTCTTCAGCGCTACCGAACTCTGCCCGCGCTGAAATGAGTGATGAGCACGCTTGACGCTCCCGCACTGAAACCACTGCCGGCAACGCCGGCGGTGGATGCGCGCGTCAACTTGCTCGATCTGGATCGTCCGCGCATGGAAGCCTTCTTCGAGGAAGAACTCGGAGAAAAACGTTTCCGTGCGCACCAGATGATGAAGTGGATGTACCACCGGCATGTCACGTCGTTTGCGGACATGACCGACCTTGGCAAGGCGCTGCGCAGCAAGCTTGAAGATCGCTGCGATGTGCGACCACCGAAGGTGATGTTCGATAAGCCCTCCACCGACGGCACGCACAAGTGGTTGCTCGGTATGGATGCGGGCAATGCGGTTGAAACCGTTCTGATTCCAGACAAGAACCGCGGCACTCTTTGCGTTTCAAGCCAAGTGGGCTGTGGTTTGAACTGTCAGTTCTGCTCCACCGCCACACAGGGCTTCAATCGCAACTTGTCGGCAGCCGAGGTGATCGGCCAAGTGTTCGTTGCTGCCCGCCATTTGGGCAACGTGCCGCATCGCGATCGCAAGCTCACGAATGTGGTGATGATGGGTATGGGCGAGCCGCTGCTCAACTTCGATAACGTGGTCACGGCGATGAGCCTGATGCGTGACGATTTGGGCTTCGGACTGGCCAGCAAGCGCGTCACGCTCTCGACAGCAGGCCTTGTGCCGATGATCGATAAGCTGTCCGAGAAGACCGAAGTGGCCTTGGCGGTTTCGCTCCATGCGGCCAACGACGCGCTTCGCACCGAGTTGGTGCCCCTCAACAAGAAGTATCCCGTTGCTGAGCTGATGGATGCCTGCTTGCGCTATTTGAAGCGCACGAAGATGGAATCCATCACGTTCGAGTACACCTTGATGCGCGGCGTGAACGATCAGCCTGAGCATGCGCGGGAGTTGGTCGCCTTGATGCGCCAGTTCTGCCGTCAAGCACAGTACTCGCACGCGGCGAAGGTGAACCTGATTCCGTTCAATCCGTTCCCGGGAACGCGTTTTGAACGCAGTGGCGAAACGGAAATCCGTGCCTTCCAGAAGAAGCTTCTCGATGGCGGGATCCTGACCATGGTTCGTCGCACGCGCGGTGATGACATCGACGCAGCCTGCGGCCAATTGAAGGGTCAAGTCATGGACAAGACCCGCCGCCAAGCGGAATTCAAAAAGAAACTTGAGGGTGGCTCGAATGCTGCCGCTTAAGGCGTTTCGTGGAGCTGCAGTGCTCTTGGCTCTTGGGCTGCTCTCGGCTTGTGCAAGTTCGCCATCCAAGCAGCAAGTGGGCGGAACGACGGCGGTTTCGCAGCGTTCGGTGAATGCGGCGCAGAGCTTGCTAGATCGCGGTGACGCGGCCGGCGCACTCGAGCAAGCGCGGATCGCCCTCCAAGCGGATCCACGCAATACCCATGCCATGGTCCTGAGCGGCGAAGTGCTCGAAACCTTGGGGAAACCCACAGAAGCCGCAGAGTTGTTTGAGCG
>JAIXVL010000289.1 GCA_027483045.1 Lysobacteraceae bacterium | reverse complement strand
TGGCCCAACGGCAACCCGCAAACGCTGCGCACCGACCACTGGCGCTGCCGCTTCCCGATGGTGGATGCGCGCTTGGGCACTCGCGCCATCTCGATGCTGCTGATGCGCTTGGCCGAGGCCGGCTTTGATGCAGTGAAGACCGAGAATCTTTACGAATTCGATGGCGTGCGCGGCTTCTCGCAAGCGCAAGGCGAGTAATCTGCGCGTCCAGCCACCACAACCCCGGCTCCGGCCGGGGCTGTTTCGTTTCAGACTCACTCATGCCCCTGCCCTACCCCGATCCGCGCGTTGCTTTGGCCACCCTGCACGGCAAGGAACGCGTGTTGGCGCCTGCGCTCGCTGAAATCGGGCTACGCATCGAACCCGTGTCCGTAGACACCGACGCACTGGGCACCTTCTCCGGCGAAGTCGAACGCACCGCCTCCGCGCGCGACACCGTGATCGCCAAGGCCCGCTTGGGCATGCAGGCCAGCGGATGTGCGCTGGGCCTTGCTACCGAAGCGAGCTTCGGCCCCGACCCCATCGTCGGCTTTGTTCCCGTGCACCACGAACTCATCGCCTTTGTCGATGACGTGCATGGCCAAGTCCTGGTGCTCGAGAACTTGAGCCGCGAAACCAACTGGCAAAGCAAGGCCGTCCGCACGGCATCCGAGGCAGAAACCTTGATGCTCAGCAGCGGATTTCCGGAACACGCGCTACTCGTCAGGCCCAATCAAGCATTTGCGGGTATGCCAGTGCACAAAGGCCTTCGCGATCGCGCCGCACTCGAGCACGCCATCGCGGAGTGCGCGACGGCGTCCTCGGATGGTTTAGCACGCATCGAAACCGATATGCGCGCGCACATGAACCCCTCACGCATGCGTCAGTTGCGCGCACTTGCATCGCAACTCGCCGAACGTCTGAGTACGCCATGCCCCTCGTGCTCGGCTCCGGGATTTGGCCGCACGCATGCGCATTTCGGCTTGCCCTGCCGCGATTGTGGCGAGCCCGCCGACATGGTGCGCGCCGAAGTTTGGAGCTGTGCGGCATGCCACTTCGAGCAAGAGCACCCGCGCAGCGATGGCCGAGTGGAGGCCGATCCCGGCGCATGCCCGCACTGCAATCCATGAAAAAGACAAGGGCGCCCTTCTAGGCGCCCTTGTCCAAACCAACCGGCTACCCAAGCTTTAGAACGCGGAAGGCTGCGCCAACTGCGACTGCTTGCGCACGATCAACATCGCAATCTCCAGCGACTGCTCGTAGTTCAAACGCGGGTCCACCGTGGTGCGGTAATCACGCACCAAGTCGGCTTCGAGCAAATCGCGCGCACCGCCCATGCACTCGGTGACGTTCTCGCCGGTCAGCTCCAAGTGCATGCCGCCCAAACGCGTACCGGCGGCCGCATGCGCATCAAAGCTCTGCTCAACTTCCGCACGAATGTTGTCGAAGCGCCGCGTCTTGTAGCCATTGCTCGCCGTTTCAGTGTTGCCGTGCATCGGATCGCACATCCACATGCAACGACGCCCCTCACGCTTCATGGCCTCCAACAGCGGCGACAGCTTATCCGCCACTTTTCCAGCGCCCATGCGGTGGATGTACACCAAGCGCCCCGCTTCGTTCTGCGGGTTCAACACTTCGGAAAGACGCAGGGCCTGATCAGGCGTCACCGACGGCCCCAGCTTGATGCCGATCGGGTTGCGAATACCGCGGAAATACTCGGTATGCGCGCCATCCAGCTGCGCGGTGCGCATGCCAATCCACGGGAAATGCGTGCTCAAGTTGAACCAACCCCACTGGCGCGGCACTTGGCGCGTCAGCGATTCCTCGTAGGGCAGCAACAACGCTTCATGCGACGTGTAGAAGTCGATGCGGTTCAAGTTATCGATGGGCGCGCCGGTCACGGTTTCCATAAAGCGCACAGCATCGCCAATGCCTGCCACCATCTTTTGGTATTCCTCGGCCAAGGGCGATTTCGCCAACCAGCCAAGATCCCAATACTCAGGGTGATGCAAGTCGGCAAAGCCGCCGTCGATCAAGGCGCGCACAAAGTTCATCGTCAACGCCGAACGCGCGTGGCCTTTCACCATGCGACGCGGATCGGGAATGCGCGCTTCAGGCGTGAATTCGGGCTGGTTAATGAAATCGCCGCGATAGCTCGGCAAAATCACGCCATCACGTTCTTCGGTATCGGTGGAGCGCGGCTTGGCGTACTGCCCTGCAAAACGACCAATGCGAACCACCGGCAAGCGCAAGCCGTGCACGAGCACCAGGCTCATCTGCAGCAGCACTTTTAAGCGGTTCGAAATCAGGCCGCTTTCGCAATCCGAAAAGCTTTCTGCGCAATCGCCGCCTTGCAGAACGAAACGCTTTCCAGCCTCGGCCTCGGCGAGTTGCTTGCGCAATGCAAGCACTTCCCACGACGTGACCAATGGGGGCAATTGCTGCAATTCCTTGAGTACGCCATCCAGCGCCGCCGCATCGGGATACTGCGGCTGCTGGAGAGCGGTGCGCTCACGCCACGACGAACGCGTCCACCCTTCGGGCGCGTTGACGGGGGTGACGGAGCGGTCCTGCGCATTCATCGGTAAGCCTCAACAACATGGGATGGCCCCCGAATATGCCACAGGTTTTTCTAGCGTTTACGCAAACCCGCGACCAATGCACCCACGCCGAGCAGAACGAAACACACCAAGGTCCACACCGGCATGGATAAACCAAGGAAGGTCCAATCCACTTTTGCGCAGTCCGACGAGGTCGCCAGCGTTGTGGCCAGTGCATCAATCGGGCCTAAGGACTCGAACATGTAGCTCAAACCTTGACCGCTGCACGATGGAAACCCAGAAGGCGGTTGCAGCTGCAACCAAACGTGGCGAAACGCGATGCTGCCGCCCACAGCCGCCAAAAGTGCGATTCCAAGGCCATAAGCCGCACGACCCACGCGGCCTTTGGGCGCATGCAGCGCAGCCACCAAACCCAAAATGCACATGCCTGCAAAGAAGAAGCGCTGAAGAATGCACAGCGCGCAGGGCAGCATGAACATGCCGTGCTCAACGTAGAGGGCGAAGCCCAACAACGCCGCGCACACGCTGAATCCAAAGACCATCTGGACGCGAAAGCTCCACGCGAAGGGATTCAAGCTCATGTGCACATTCCGAAAGGCGATGGGGGATTTTGACCCTTTGGGGGCGGAAAGTTCCATTCGTGGAATCCAGCGTAGTTGCTCACCAGTCCATTAGGCGGCCCAAAGGCCCACTGGTACTGCACTGACGCAACGTCAGCTTCCGGCCAAAAGCAGCCGTCCAACGCCGGAGCTAAGCGGCAGCATCAATCGCGAAGCGATTGATCTGTCCGCTTGAGCGAACTGTTAGCCGCGATCACTTTGCGTTCGCTCGCGGATCGTTGGGAGACGAATCTTCGTATCCGGAGAAACCCCATCTCCATCAAAAGTGAGCAGCCCCTCCGACTTCATGGCTTCCAACTCTTCGACTACTCGATGTGTCGGAACCTCAGGAAGTCCACTCACAAGATCCAAAGCGGTAACGACCTTTCCTCGCCGCATAGCTCTACGAAGCTCAGTCAAGATGTGGACGCGGACAGTCTCCCCACGAGCTTCACTGTCAATCTGGCGGGATGTTTGAATCGCGCTTTCCAGGAGACGCCCCATCTCCTGCTTGATCTCGTTGAGATTTCCATCTGAAACACGCTGTCTTGCGAGAATCTCGGAAAGCTGACGTTCCATGGCCTTCCGGACTTCCGCAACCTTCTCTTCAGCCTTCTTGTCGGCCTCTTCAAGAATTGAATCCTTGTTCTCAGAAGGCTGAGACTCACCTCCATTCCAAATATGCTTTCGCATATCGGAAACAGTGTCCTTCATCATTGAGAACGTGTCTGAGTAGAGCTTGTCAAACAAGTTCTCTAGGCGCTTGACGCTTGCATCAATTCCCTTTGCAGCCTCTGTAGTCGCCTTTGCTGCCTCGTTCGACATTCTAAAGAACACAACAGAAAGCCAAATTGCGCCGATAGCAAGTACGAGGGAAACGATTGATGCGACAAGTCCAACAAGTTCCACTGCGGTCATCCGAAAATCCTCCATTTGCTTAGCGGCTAACGCTTGAACTAAGTGGCCACATCAATCGCGAAGCGATTGATTGGTCCACTTGAGTGAATAGTTAGGTTCATCGCGGCCCGAAGTAGAGCCACCACAAACCCCATGATCGGTGGCGCAAACCAATAGTGGTTTGCCGCGAACGCCTGAGCTGGACACCGGAGTGATCTCCAGCATCCACGGCTCATCCGACTGGGCGCTCGCAGGAATCCCAAACCACGTCCATGCGATCAATACGCCCCCCTTGCTCGATGCAACAGGAGCCAGAGGAAAAGATGGAAACACGTAGTCCTCACTTACGCCAGAGATAGGCCTGATGAAAAATCCTGCATCTCGCATTTCTCGGCGAGGAGATCCGTCGAGATAGATGGAGACGAACCCTACGCCTACGCATATCTCTCCGCCGCTCATCCGCTTGACGAGATCAATCCGTTCCGCCCTAACCAAAGCTGGAGGCGATCTCTCTTCTCCACGAAACTGATATTCCTGAGACGTTCTTATGTCGCATGCATTGCAGTACTGGGATATCAGACCCAATGAAAAGAATAGAGATGCGACGATCTTGCTCATGAGAACCTAACTACTTGTATGCCCCTGTTAGGGGTGTAGCACGAAGCATGGCCGGAGACTTTTAACAGGTCAACGGCAGAAAACCGTTGCGCACTCAATCACTTGTTCAGCATCGAATGGTCCGTCAAATCAGCACCACTTGGTGCGATAGACGGCAAGGACGCCGGTGCTATTGATAGAGATGGTGGCCATGGGGCCGTAAGATATCCGCGAGAAACATGGTCAAAAGCGGTGAGGCGCAGAGAGGATTTCGATGCAGTTCGGAGCTTGTTGCGTACAACGCGCCACGACTCGGTTGCCGGGCATGCAAGATCTGGGGTGTATTCGCCAGCATATTGATGTGAGGCGCAAACGACACCCTAAAAATTTATGCAGGCGAGTGGCGGGCGTGTTCTTTACGCTATCGCGACTGTCGGAGCAACGCTCGGCCGAACGGCCGCTTTGGGTCGAGAACGGACACTCTTGGAGAGAACTCGCTTTGCTTTGCTGCGCCAAACGAGTGCTCGGGACTTGAGTTTGGAGAGCCGTCCCTTGATTCTGTTGTACTTCTTCCGAACAGAAACGAAAAAGCCCCAGCATTTGCCGGGGCTTTCTCTTACAACGATTGCTGCAAACGCTTACTCAGCGTCAACAGCTTCCGTTGCGCGCGGGCGATCCACGAGTTCCACATACGCCATCGGCGCATTGTCACCGGGGCGCATGCCGCACTTCAGGATGCGCAAGTAGCCACCCGGACGTGCAACGTAACGCGGACCGATTTCGACGAACAGCTTGCCCACTGCTTCTTTGTCGCGCAGACGCGAGAAAGCCAAGCGGCGGTTAGCCACGCCATCAATCTTTGCCATGGTGATGAGCGGCTCGGCAATGCGACGCAGCTCCTTCGCCTTGGGCAAAGTGGTACGGATCAGCTCGTGCTTGAACAGCGACGAAGCCATGTTGCGGAACATCGCTTCGCGATGTGCGCTGGTGCGGCTGAACTTACGGCCGGCATTGAGGTGACGCATAGTCTTAGTTCCTTATGCTTGTGTGGGCATTAGCCCATCATCACGCCCTGGGTGAGCCCGGCCGGCGGCCAGTTCTCAAGCTTCATACCGAGCGAAAGGCCGCGCGACGCCAGCACTTCCTTGATTTCGGTGAGCGACTTCTTACCCAAGTTCGGCGTCTTCAGCAGCTCCACTTCCGTGCGCTGAATCAGGTCACCGATGTAGTAGATGTTCTCGGCCTTGAGGCAGTTGGCCGAACGGACGGTCAGCTCGAGATCGTCGATCGGACGAAGCAGCATCGGATCGACGCCACCCGTCGTGCTCTTGCTCGAGGCAGGGCCGCGAACAATGAAGTCACCGAACACCGACAGCTGCTCCGTAAGGATGCTGGCGGCAGTGCGGATTGCTTCTTCCGAATCAATCGTACCGTTGGTTTCAATGTCCAAGACCAACTTGTCGAGGTCGGTGCGCTGTTCCACGCGAGCGGCTTCCACCGCATACGCAACGCGACGAACCGGAGCAAAGCTGGCGTCCAACATCAAACGACCGATCGTGCGCGTTTCGTCATCAGGGCGACGACGAGCAGCAGCAGGCTGGTAGCCGAAACCACGCTCGATCTTCAGGCGCATGTTCAAGGAGGTGTCCTTGGTCAGCGTGCAGATCACGTGGTCGCCGTTGATGATCTCAACGTTGTGGTCGGTCTTGATGTCGGCGGCGGTGACAATGCCCGGGCCCTTCTTCTGAAGGGTGAGCATCGTCGAATCAACGTTGTGCATGCGAATCGCCACGTCCTTGAGGTTCAAGAGGACGTCGAGGACGTCTTCCTGAAGACCTTCGAGGGTGGTGTACTCGTGCAGCACGCCGTCGATCTCCACCTCGGTGATCGCACAGCCCGGAATCGAGGAGAGCAGTACGCGACGCAGCGCGTTGCCGATGGTGTGGCCGTAGCCACGCTCCAGCGGCTCGATGACGACCCGCGCACGGGTCGACGAGAGGCGCTCGATTTGCGGACCCTTGGGGCGCAACATCTGAATGGCAGTTACCGTCATGGGCGGCGTTCTCCGGAGAATTACTTCGAGTAGAGCTCGACGATCAGCGCTTCGTTGATGTCGGCCGGCAGGTCGGCACGATCAGGCACAGCCTTGAAGGTCCCGGAGAACTTGTTCGC
>JAIXVL010000173.1 GCA_027483045.1 Lysobacteraceae bacterium | reverse complement strand
TCAAGAACAAACTTGCTGCCGAAGAATGCGAGGCCGAGCAACACCATCGAGGCCAGTGTCCAACGCACCGCGCGCGGGCCTCGCCAGCCCCAGCGCCAATGACCGAACAGTAGCGTGCCAAGAACGGCCCAGCTCAGCAGTGACAGCACGGTTTTGTGCATCAGGTCCTGCGTGAATAAGTCCTCTACGAAGACCAGCCCGATGGCTAGCGCCAAAGTCAGCAGCGCGAAGCTCGCGGAAAGGGTGCGGAACAGCAGGTTTTCGGTTTGCGTAAGGGGCGGAAGTGCGCGAATGAGCCCTGTGATGCGGCGCTGCCGAAGGGCGCGCTCTTGCAGCCACAGGCCTGCGGCAAACAGAGTGGCCAGCGCTAGGCCGGCATAAGCCAGCAATGCGAGCCACACATGCATTTGGATGGGCCACGGCAGGCGTGTGCCATGAAAGCCCGGGTTGCTGCCGAAGGCATATGCAGCAACGCAGGCGCCAGCGACCGGGAACACGAGAACAGCAAGCGCCTCCAGGCGTTCCAGCCAGGCGGCAGCCAGAGTCAGTGCCGTCATGCCGAGGGCAATCAACGACAGTGCAGCGAAGAAGTGCAAGTCTGGACTGCCCTGATGCGCCGTGGCCCAAACATGCAGAGCAAGGTGAAACAAGGCGCCCACAAGGCCGATGAGCAGCCATGCTGAGCTGCGGTGCGCAGTGCCTTCGTTCAGCACTTTGCGCGTCAAGCCAACGGCCGCGGCTGCATAGGCGGCGAGGGCAAGGCAGGCGAGGGCGGTCGGTAGGGACATGGGTTCAGTTTGGCACAGCGCCCCTTGAGGCGAGAACGCCCATAAGGCCTAGCCGTATACTTGCAGGCTATCCGTTGTTACCGGCTGCCCCATGTTCGAATCACTGACCCAGCGCCTTTCCAGCACTCTGCAGCGCCTTAGCGGCCGCGGCCGCTTGAGCGAGGAAAACATTCGCGAAAGCCTGCGCGAGGTGCGCGTAGCGCTGCTGGAAGCCGACGTGGCGCTTCCAGTCGTACAGGCGCTTGTCGAGCGCATCAAGGTGCGAGCGGTGGGCCAGGAGGTCCTGAAGTCGCTCACTCCGGGTCAGGCGCTCATCAAGGTGGTGCGCGACGAGCTCACTCTGGTCATGGGCAGCCAAGCCAGTGATCTCGCGCTCAATGTTCAACCGCCTGCGGTGATCTTGATGGCGGGCCTTCAAGGCGCCGGCAAGACGACGACAGTAGGCAAGCTGGCGAAGTTCTTGAAGGAGCGGCGCAAGAAGAAAGTGATGGTGGTGAGTTGCGACGTCTATCGCCCTGCCGCCATCGCTCAGTTGGAAACCCTCGCGGGGCAGGTGGGTGCGCTGTTCCATCCATCCGAAGCGGGACAGAAGCCCGTCGATATCGCGCGTGCTGCCATCGACGCCGCCAAACGCAATGTCGTGGATGTGCTGCTGATCGATACCGCCGGCCGATTGGCCATCGATGCCGAGATGATGGCGGAGATCAAGGCACTGCATGCCGCGACTTCGCCGGTGGAAACCTTGTTCGTCGTGGATGCGATGACCGGCCAGGACGCCGCCAACACAGCGAAAGCGTTCAGCGAAGCCCTGCCGCTCACCGGCGTTGTGCTTACCAAGACCGATGGCGACGCGCGCGGTGGTGCCGCGCTTTCGGTGCGCTACATCACCGGCAAGCCCATTAAGTTCATTGGCGTGGGCGAAAAACCGGATGGACTCGATACCTTCCACCCGGATCGCGCGGCAAGTCGCATTCTGGATATGGGCGATGTGTTGTCGCTGGTCGAAGAGGTCGAACGCACTGTCGACAAGGACAAGGCCGCGAAGCTCGCGGAGAAGGTCGCCAAGGGCAAGCGCTTCGACCTGAACGACCTCCGCGACCAGATGCAGCAGATGCAGTCCATGGGCGGTCTGGCCGGGTTGATGGACAAGTTGCCCGGCATGGGTCAGCTGCCGGATGCCGTGAAGGCTCAGGTGACCGGCAAGGAAATCCCGCGCATGGTGGCCATCATCAATTCCATGACGCCGAAGGAGCGTCGCAATCCCGATCTGCTGAATGGATCGCGGAAGGCTCGCGTTGCTCGCGGCTCGGGCACCACCCCGGCGGATGTCAACAAAGTCATCAAGCAGTGGCAGCAGATGGAAAAGATGATGTCCAAGCTGTCGCGCGGCGGCATGAAAGGAATGATGCGCGGAATGCAGGGAATGATGGGCGGACGGGGCTTCCCCGGCGGCGGCTTTCCCCGTTAGTTTTGCCTTTTGGCCGGAATCGGTCTAGAATTTCCAATTCCCTGCCCCATTCTGGGTCGGGTTGACACCAAGAACTACAGAGCAAACCTAAAAATGGTCAAGATCCGTCTGGCCCGTGGCGGCGCCAAGAAGTCCCCGTTCTACCACATCGTCGTCACCGACGGTCGTAACGCCCGTGATGGTCGCAACATTGAGCGCGTGGGTTTCTACAACCCCGTTGCCCGTGGCGCCGAGAAGCGCGTTGAGCTCGATGCCGAGCGCGTGAAGCATTGGGTGTCGCACGGCGCCCAGTTGACCGAGAAGGTCGCGATGCTGGTCAAGGAAGCGGCTAAGGCCGCTTGACCCATTCGCGCCGTCACTCTGGCGGCGCGCTTGAAGAAATGAGCACCGAGCGCCGCATCCTGTTGGGCAGGATCGTCGGCGCGTTCGGCGTTCGGGGCGAGGTAAAGCTCGAGTCCTGGACCGAACCCCGAGACGCGCTGTTCCGTTATCGCCCGTGGATCCTTTCCCATCGTGGAGAGGAAACCGTCGTGCCCAATGCAAAGGGCAAGCTGATGGGGAATGGGTCGGTCACCGCCCGCTTGCCCGAGGTGGAGACCCGCGAAGACGCAGAGCGCCTAGTGGGCGCTGAAATCTGGGTGCTTCGCTCCCAATTGCCTCCCTCGAAGCCCGGTGAGTACTACTGGGTCGACCTTGAAGGTCTCTCGGTGACTACCGTCGATGGCGTGTCCTTTGGGCGGGTTTCGCACTTGTTCTCAAATGGCGCCAACGACGTCATCGTGACCGCCGGTGAGCGCACGCGATATTTGCCGTACACCCCAGATGTGGTGATCAGCGTGGATTTGGCCGCTGGCACCATGCTGGTCGACTGGGATCCGGAATTCTGAGTATGCGGATCGACGTCCTCACCCTGTTCCCTGAGTTCATTGCCCAGGCGGCCGGGGTCGGGGTGGTGGGACGTGCGTCCGAGCGCGGCCTGATGGCGGTCAAGAGTTGGAATCCGCGCGATTTTGCGACTGGAAATTACCGGCGCGTCGATGAGCGACCGTTTGGCGGCGGGCCGGGCATGGTCATGCTCCCGGAGCCGCTTGAGGCGGCTTTAGCGGCGGCGCGCGCTGATGGGGCTGTTGGCCCGGTCGTTTATCTCTCCCCGCAAGGGCCGCGATTGACGCAGGCGAAGGCTCGGGCGTTGGCGGCCAGCCCGGGTTTCGTGCTTCTTTGCGGTCGCTACGAGGGTGTGGATGAGCGCTTCATTCAGTCTTTCGTCGACGAAGAGCTGTCGATTGGCGACTACGTCCTGTCGGGCGGCGAGCTGGGTGCTGCGGTGGTGATTGATGCGGTGGGGCGTCTTTTGGATGGCGCCTTGAACGATGCCGCTTCGGCCGTTCAGGACAGTTTTGAAGATGGACTGCTCGACTGCCCCCACTTCACGCGTTCCGAGGGCTTGGGTACCCAGGGAGTGCCGGAGGTGCTGCTTTCGGGTGATCACGCCAAAATTGCGACCTGGCGCAGACAGCAATCCTTGGGGCGCACGTGGCTGAGGCGCCCGGATTTACTGGCGCGCATGGATTTATCGAAGCGAGACCGCCGGCTGCTTGAGGAATTCATCGCCCGTCAAGGTTCTGGGTCGATAAACCCCTAGCGCTGGGCCGAAACAAGCGGTTATACTTGCCGACTCGCCCGGGCCTATGCCTTCGCGGCGCGGCATCTAGAAGAACTACACAGGTTTAAAGCCATGAGCCAGCTCAACAAGTCGATCGTCGCCCAGTTCGAGGCCGACCAAATTCAGCGCCAGTTGCCCGATTTCAGCCCCGGTGACACGGTCGTTGTCAACGTGAAGGTGAAGGAAGGCAACCGCGAGCGCGTGCAGGCGTTCGAAGGCGTCGTCATCGCCAAGAAGAACGGTGGCCTCAACGCCGCGTTCACCGTCCGCAAGATCTCGCACGGCTTCGGTGTCGAGCGCGTGTTCCAGACCCACAGCGCCATCATCGACTCGGTCGAAGTGAAGCGTCACGGTAAGGTTCGCGCCGGCAAGCTGTACTACCTGCGCGATCTGCAGGGCAAGGCCGCGCGCATCAAGGAAGATTTGGGCGCCCGCAAGTCGGCTGTCTAATCGCTTCCAAGTTCGCAGAAACGGCCGCCTTGAGCGGCCGTTTTCGCTTTTGGACCCCATGAACAACGAGACACTTCCCGATGCTGGTGTGCGCCTTGACCTTTGGTTATGGGCGGCGCGCTTCTTCAAGACGCGAGCCTTGGCCAAAAAGGCGATCGAGCTGGGGCAGGTGCGCATCGATGGGCAAGTGCTCAAGCCCAGCCGAACGGTGCGCCTTGGCCTGGTGCTTGCCATTGAGCGTGCGGGAGAGCGATTCGAAGTGACGGTGCGCCGGCTCGCCGAAAAGCGCGGCACTGCCACCCAAGCGCAAGTCCTCTACGTCGAATCCGAGTCTTCTATCGCTGCGAGGCTCGAAGAGCGCGAGAAGCGCCGACTCGAGGCTCAGGGTTACCAAGCGCCTGCAGTGAAGCCCAACAAGCGCCAGCGGCGCTTGATTCAAGCCTTGGGCGATCTCGACGCGTTCTAAGAAGAGTCCCGTTGGGGAGTCTCGCGCTTAGAGCATGCCCTTCAGTCGGTAGAGCGCTTCGAGTGCCTGTTTCGGCGTCAACTCATCGGGATCGATGCCAGCGAGGGCATCAAGCGCAGGCGGCGGACTGCGGAACAAGGCCATCTGTAGAGGCTGTTCAATAGCTTCGGGCGAAGTGCTTGCAGGCATTCCGCGGCTGCGTTGTTCAAGTTCCGCGAGCACGCGTCTTGCTTCCCCCAGCACGGGTTTTGGCAGGCCCGCCAATGCGGCGACTTGAAGTCCGAAGCTCCGATTCGCCGGCCCATCCTTCACTGCATGCATGAAGACCAGTTTGTCGCCGTGCTCGACCGCATCGAGGTGCACATTCGCAATTCCGCGGCCGGGTTCTGCGAGTGCAGTGAGCTCGAAGTAATGCGTGGCGAACAAGGTGTAGCTCTGATTCTGCGCCGCCAAGTGCACGGCACAGGCCTGCGCGAGGGCGAGACCATCGTAGGTGGATGTGCCGCGACCGATCTCGTCCATCAACACCAATGAATGCGGTGTGGCGTGGTGAAGGATGTAGGCCGTTTCGCTCATTTCCACCATGAAGGTGGATTGCCCGCGCGCCAAGTCATCGCCCGCGCCGATGCGCGTGAGGATGCGATCAATTGGCCCGAGTTGGCAGCGCGAGGCCGGCACGAAACTGCCGATGTAGGCCAATAGCGTGATGAGCGCCGCTTGGCGCATGTAGGTGCTCTTGCCGCCCATGTTGGGGCCGGTGATGACGAGCATGCGGCGATCGTGATCGAGCACGAGATCGTTCGGCTCAAAAGGCGCGTCGCGCACCGCTTCGACGACTGGGTGACGACCACGCTCGATGCGAATACCCGGTGTATCGGACAGTTCTGGCTCGACCCAATTCAAGGCCAATGCACGTTCCGCGAACGCGGCCAGAACATCCATTTCCGCCACGGCGACAGCGGCTTGCTTCAAGGGTTCCAAAGCCGCATTGAGTTGCTCAAGCAATTCGTCCCACAGCAGCTTTTCACGCGACAAGGCGCGCTCGCGTGCCGACAGCACTTTGTCTTCAAAAGTCTTCAGCTCGTCCGTGATGTAGCGTTCCGCACCCGTGAGTGTTTGCCGGCGTGAGTAGTGGATCGGCGCCTTCTCGGACTGGCCCTTGCTGATCTCGATGTAGAAGCCATGAACCCGGTTGTAGCCCACCTTCAGCGTGTTGATGCCGGTGGCAGCGCGCTCGCGTGCTTCGAGATCGAGAAGAAATTGGTCGGCATTGACCGAAAGCTGGCGAAGCT
The DNA here is from genome assembly GCA_027483045.1 of Lysobacteraceae bacterium. GTDB lineage: Bacteria > Pseudomonadota > Gammaproteobacteria > Xanthomonadales > Xanthomonadaceae > Silanimonas. The sequence goes on along the minus strand of JAIXVL010000173.1, from coordinate 6,073 downwards.
CATCGAGATCCGCATCGAAGCCTTCGGCGATCACGCCGCCATCAACTAGTTTCAGCGGTGGCTGAGGGGCGATGGCAGTGCGAAGCAACTCCGCATTGCCGGCGTGCTCGCCCAGCAATGCCAGCAAGTGATCGAGACGCGGTGAGTCGATGCCCCACAGTGCGTCACGGATGGTCGGGAAGAGCCCGAGGCCATCGCGCAAAGTGGATAGGTCGCGCGGTCGCGCAGAACGCAGCGCTACGCGAGACAGGATGCGCTCAAGATCACCGACGTGGCGCAATGCTTCGCGGAGGGCTTCGCATGCGGCTTGGTCACTCAAGCTGCGAACGGCTTGGTGGCGTTGCGTCACGACCGATTGCTGCCGAAGTGGGCGGTGCAGCCAGCGCCTGAGAAGCCGGCCGCCCATGGGCGTGATGGTGCTGTCCAAAACGCCGAGAAGCGTGTGCTGCGTGTTCCCATCGACGCGCGTGTCGAGTTCGAGGTGCCGTCGAGTGGCGGCGTTGAGCGCGATGGCTTCATCTGCAGGTTCGAAAGAAACGCCGGAAAGATGCGGGAGCTTCTGCTTCTGCGTTTCCTCCACGTAGCCGAGTAGGGCGCCGGCCGCGGCCGTTGCAAGAGGGCGATTCTCGAGGCCGAAGGACGTGAGGTCGTGCAGGCCGAAGAATCGAAGCAGAGCCCGCCTTGCGCTCTCTGCATCGAACAACCAAGGCGCGCGCCGACGAGCGCCGCTGCGTTCGTTGACTGCGGGCGACCAACCATCCTCGTCGGGCACCAACAGCTCTGCAGGCTCAAGCCGAGCGAGTTCTGCAGACAGCGAATCTTCGTCGGCCACTTCATTAGCAAGAAAACGCCCGCCGGCAAGATCGGCCCATGCGAGTCCGAATCCGGTTTTTCCGCGTACGACGGCCATCAGCAGCGTGTCGCGGCGCTCTTGCAGCAGCGCTTCATCGGTCACGGTGCCCGGCGTCACAATGCGCACGACCTTGCGTTCCACCAGGCCTTTGGCCAGAGCGGGGTCGCCGATCTGCTCACACACGGCCACAGATTCACCGAGCGCGACAAGCCGCGCCAGATAGCCCTCGCAGGCATGCACGGGAACGCCCGCCATCGGGATGGGTGCCCCGCCAGATGAGCCGCGCTGCGTCAGCGTGATATCGAGCAGGCGCGCCGCCTTGCGCGCATCGTCGTAGAACAGTTCGTAGAAATCGCCCATGCGGAAAAACAGCAGCAGGTCCGGATGCTCGGCCTTTGCCGCAAAAAACTGGCGCATCAGGGGCGTGTGCTGCGGAGCGTCGGCGGACATGCGTGGCGATGATTCAGAGGGCCAGCTAGTCTAGCGGCATGGACAGCCCACGCCTCCCCAATGACGCCGAGCTCGGCGTACTCGCGCAGCAACTTGCCGACGTGCTGGTTGCTAAGCGCCTTCTCGTCAGCACCGCCGAAAGCTGCACGGGCGGTTGGATTGCCAAGACACTGACTGACATTGCCGGAAGCTCGGCGTGGTTCGACTGCGGCATGGTCGCCTACAGCTACGAAGCGAAGCAGGCGATGTTGGGTGTTCGCCCTCAGACGCTTGAGAAAGAGGGCGCTGTGAGTCGAGAGACGGTCATCGAAATGGTTTCAGGCGCGCTGGTTCATTCCGCTGCCTCGATGGCAGTCGCAGTAACCGGCATTGCTGGGCCGGGCGGCGGCACCGCGGACAAGCCAGTCGGGACTGTGTGGATTGGCTGGAAGCGGCGTGGTGGCTACCCGACCGCTCAGGTGTTTCATTTCGCCGGCGACCGCGAAGCCGTGCGCAGGCAAACGATCGCTGCGGCCCTAAATGGCTTAATGCCCCTGACCCAGGGCTGATAACTCCGCGGCGCTTGCATGAGCGGTTTGTTAGTAGTAATACTACTAACCATGCCGCTGACCGACATCCAAACCGCCATCCTCGAACTCATCGCCGAGCGCATTGAGGCTGAGGGCATGCCGCCTTCACAGACCGAAATCGCTAAGGCCTTTGGCTTTGCCGGGGTTCGGGCTGCCCAATACCACCTTGAGGCCCTCGAGGCCGCTGGTGCCATCGAACGCTTGCCGGGCAAGGCGCGGGGCATTCGGGTTCTGCAGGCGCCTAAATCAGCGCAGCAGGTGTTGCCCTTGTCCGGCGATGACGATGCCGTCCGCCTTCCGGTTCTGGGGCGCGTGGCCGCAGGCCAGCCCATCGGTGCGGACATCGGAAGTGACCAGACGGTCGTGCTGGATCGCAGCGTGTTTCACCCAACGCCGGACTACCTGCTTCGCGTGCAGGGCGATTCCATGCGCGATGAGGCGATTCTTGATGGCGACTTGATTGGTGTTCGCCGTGCCGCCGATGCACGCAATGGTCAGGTCGTCATTGCGCGCGTCGATGGCGAAATCACCATCAAGGTTTTGAGCTATGACGCTGCAGGTCTGCGTTTGTTGCCGCGCAATCCCGAGCATCCGCCCATCCATGTCGCCGAGGACCAAGACTTCGCGATCGAAGGTCTTTTTTGCGGACTTTTGAGGCCATCCCGATGATGGTCGAACTTCGCTCCGATAGCCCTGCGAGTGAAGCACTGACCCGCGTTCGCTCCGATTTCGGCTCATATGAACTGGCTCCACAAATCACAGTGAGTTGCAGGTGTGTCGCTGTCTCAGCCTGTGCGACCACCCTCCTCAATACTTCTCTCTACACCCTCTGACCCAAGGCCAAATCCCATGACTGCCACCGACGAAAACAAAAAGCGTGCCCTCACCGCGGCTCTGACTCAGATCGAACGTCAATTCGGTAAGGGCACGGTCATGCGCATGGGCGACAAGAACGCCGAGCCCACCGAGTTCATTCCGACCGGCTCGCTCATGCTCGACATTGCTCTGGGCATTGGCGGCCTGCCCAAGGGGCGTGTTGTCGAGATCTTCGGGCCGGAGTCGTCGGGTAAGACCACGCTCACTTTGCAAGTCATTGCGCAGTGCCAGAAGGCGGGCGGTACGGCGGCCTTTATCGATGCTGAGCACGCGCTCGATCCGACTTACGCACAGAAGCTTGGCGTGAGCCTCGACGACCTGCTCATCAGCCAACCCGATACCGGCGAGCAGGCCTTGGAAATCGCCGACATGCTGGTGCGTTCCAACGCCGTGGACGTGGTCGTGGTCGACTCGGTCGCTGCCTTGACCCCCAAGGCCGAGATTGAAGGCGAGATGGGCGAAATGCAGGTGGGTTTGCAGGCGCGTTTGATGAGCCAAGCGCTGCGCAAGCTCACGGGCAACATCAAGCGCAGCAATTGCATGGTCATCTTCATCAATCAGCTGCGCATGAAGATCGGCATGATGATGCCCGGCCAGAACCCCGAAACCACCACCGGCGGCAACGCGTTGAAGTTCTACGCCTCGGTGCGTCTGGACATTCGCCGTATCGGCGCGGTCAAGAAGGGTGATGACATCATCGGCAACCAGACCAAAATCAAAGTCGTCAAAAACAAGTTGGCGCCGCCGTTCAAGCAGGTCGTCACCGAGATCCTCTACGGCGAGGGAATTTCGCGAGAGGGCGAAATCATCGACATGGGCGTCGATGCCAAGCTGGTCGAGAAGTCCGGTGCTTGGTACAGCTACGGTACGGAGCGCATCGGGCAGGGCAAAGAAAATGCTCGTCAGTGGCTGAAAGACAATCCGAAGCAGTGTGCGGAGCTCGAAGCCAAGCTGCGTGAGCTCTACGTTCCGGTCGAGGCGCGTAGTGAAGAGTCGGAAGATCTTGCAGACGCCTGATGGCCACGACGCTTAGGACATCGCTGCGGTGAGCGGCGACCGCCCCCCGCGTGAGCGAAAACCCGTGCCCGCCTACCAGCGGGCATTGGGCCTTCTCGTGCGGCGCGAGCATTCCACCAAGGAGCTTCGCCGAAAGCTCGGCGGGCGCGGGGTCGACCTTACGGAGCTGGATGAGGCGCTCGAGACCCTGCAGCGTCAGGGGTTCCAAGACGACCGCCGTTACGCCGAGGCGCTGATTCGCAGCAGAGCGCTGGTTGGACACGGACCAGCGCGCGTTCGGGCCGAATTGCGTGCGAGCGGTGTGCCTGCCTCAACGGTGGACGAAGCGTTCAGTGCCTGCGAGGTCGATTGGCTCGAGCTTGCCCATGAGGTGGCGGCCCGCAATGCCTCGCGTGTCTCCAGCCGAGCGAGCGGTGCGCAGCCTGATCAGCAAAAGCTGCTGGCCTTGTTGCTGCGCCGGGGTTTTTCACATGAATCCGCCAGGAGCGCGCTCCGCGCTTTGGGTGCCTCGGTCGAGGTATCTGACTCTGGCGCGGAATGGGACGACGCGGCCGAGTAGGGCGCTTCACCGGAAGGCAGGGCGTATCCACGCGGGCCCTGATACCCTTGCAGGCTGTCTTTCCGCACCCCAAGTCGAGGGCGCGCGGCATCGCCGCGGCCCCGCAAGCCTCAAGGTCCCGCATGAAAACCAGCGCCGATATCCGCCGCGACTTCCTCGAGTTTTTCCAGTGCAAGGGGCACACCATCGTGCCGTCCAGCCCCTTGGTGCCCGGAAACGACCCTTCCCTGTTGTTCACCAACGCAGGCATGGTCCAGTTCAAGGACGTTTTCCTCGGTGCCGAGAAGCGCAGCTACACGCGTGCGGTCAGTTCTCAGCGTTGTGTTCGAGCCGGCGGCAAGCACAACGACCTCGATCAGGTCGGCTACACCGCGCGCCACCACACGTTCTTCGAAATGCTGGGGAACTTCAGCTTCGGTGACTATTTCAAGCAAGAAGCCATCACGTGGGCGTGGGAGTTGCTGACGGGGGTTTGGGGTCTGCCGAAAGACCGCCTTCTCGTGACCATCTATCACACCGACGATGAGGCGTTTGAAATCTGGAACAAAGTGGTCGGTATCCCCGCCGAACGCATCATTCGAATCGGCGACAACAAGGGCGCGCCGTTCGCTTCCGACAACTTCTGGCAGATGGCTGATACCGGGCCTTGCGGCCCCTGCACCGAAATTTTCTACGACCATGGTGCGCACCACTTCGGCGGTCCGCCGGGGTCGCCGGATGAAGACGGTGATCGCTTCATCGAAATCTGGAACAACGTGTTCATGCAGTTCGACCGCCAGCCCGATGGCAGCTTGGTGCCTCTGCCGGCGCCCTGCGTCGATACAGGCATGGGCCTTGAACGCCTTGCCGCGGTGCTCCAGCACGTGCACAGCAACTACGAGATCGATCTTTTCCAGCACTTGATCAAAGCTGCGGCGCGACTTTCGGGAACAGCCGATCTCGACAACAAATCCTTGCGCGTCATTGCCGATCACATCCGCGCCAGTGCGTTCCTCATTGTCGATGGCATCTTGCCCTCGAATGAAGGGCGGGGCTATGTGCTTCGCCGAGTCATTCGCCGTGCGGTTAGGCATTTGTGGAAGCTTGGCGCGCTGAAGCCAGAGGGCGTCTTCTGGCAAATGTTCGCGCCTTTGGCCGAAGTCATGGGCGGCGCCTATCCGGAATTGTTGGCCCAGAAGGCTCTTGTCGAGTCCGCATTGAAGGCGGAAGAAGCGGCCTTTTCGCAGACGCTCGATGCGGGCATGCAGCGTCTGGATGTTTACCTGGCCAAGGCTGAGGCAGGGCTCGATGGCGAGGCGCTTTTCCAAATGCATGACACCTACGGTTGCCCGCCCGATCTGATTCTCGACATTCTGCGCGAGCGCGGCCTTTCGCCTGCCGCTGGCGCGATGGCGGTCTACGAAGAGCGCATGAATGAGCAGCGCGAGCGTGCGCGTGCCGCTGGAAAATTCGGCGGTGGTCTGGTGTTGCCGGGCGAGTTGATTGCGCGTCTCCACCCCACCCAGTTCGCGGGTTACGAGTCTCTGGAAGCAGAGGCCTGCGTTGTGGTTGGGCTTCTCAAGGACGGCAAGTCCGTCGAGCGTGTCGCGGCTGGCGACGACGCCGTAGTCTTGCTGGACGCGACGTCGTTCTATGCCGAGTCAGGCGGCCAAGTCGGCGATGCGGGTCGATTGGTTGACGCCCGTGGTGATGCATTTGAAGTGGCCGATACCGTGAAGTTCGCGGGACAGTTCCACGCGCATGTGGGAC
>JAIXVL010000060.1 GCA_027483045.1 Lysobacteraceae bacterium | reverse complement strand
GCCAGGTGTAGATGTCCTTTCCGAACAATCCGTAAATGGTGATGGAACTATCGCGCGCTTCGATTCGCAACTCGTCACCAACGCGTTCCACCTTGACCTGACTCTTCGCCAAGCGATCGGCATCGGAAGCACAGTGGCGAATGGCAAGGCTGGATTGCCCCACTTGCGAGGGAGAGAGCGCCAATTCATCGGCGCCGATACTCACCACGACACGGCGAACGCCGTTGAGATCAAGACTGGGCGACTCGGAACGGCTCTGCTCGCAACGGTCGGCAGCCAGGGAGGGGAAGGCCATGGCGCAGGCCGTCGCGAGCAGAATGGGGCGAATCAAGGCATTCATTGGGGGTGTCCCTAGTGCGTTGTGTGCTGCGCCCGGCGTGAACCGGGCGCAGCTCTTGGGGGATTACGCAGCGTCTTCGCGATAGCGGCGCAGACGGATGGCGGCAAACACGAGGGCTGCACCAATGGCGAGACCGATCCAGACGGTGGGCTCTGACAAGGTGGCGTAGCTCATGCCCACCAGTTGCCACAGGCCGTCGCTGACGGGTTCGAAGCGCTCGACGTCATCCAATCCATCCGAAAATGCGAACCACATGCCAGGCACGAAGCTGCCGAACAGGCGGCCGACGATGTTTTCCCAGAACCACTCGGCACCGAGATTGCGATCGAACATCGCTTCTTGCCAAGACAGCAGAACGCCAGCGAATACCGGAATGCCGAGAGCCCAGAGGAACGGTGCCCGCTTCGCCCACGCCGACACCAACATGCACCATGCGACTGAAGGCAAAGCCCAGAGGGCAAAGACCGGAATCACAGAGAGCACTGCCAGCGGCGCGACGTAGAAGTTGGCTGTCGACAGCAATTCAGGGAAAACGTTGACGCCAAACGTAGCGAGTGACGCAGCGGCCAGCAGCACAACCAACAGGCCGACGATGGCGCCGATGGCAGCAGTGATGGTGGGCGCGATTAGCAACATCGATGCCAACTTCGACAGCACTGTCGCGGAGTCGGAGACTGGCATCGATTTCCAGAACAACACGCTGCGGTCTTTGCGGTCGTCATAAAGCGAACCCAAGGCATAGAACAACACGACCAAGGCCAGAACAGCGATCAGCGGTGCCATGGACGGCACGATGGCAAAGGCCATGCCTTCGGCGATCTTGGTCTGCGTTTCTTGAGTGATGGCGGCAACGCCGGCCTGAATCGATTCGCCATTGATCTGGAAGCTTTCGCGCTTGGCGAACAGACCGATCAACAGGCTCACCGTTGCGCCGAACGTCATCAAGCCGCCGACAACCACGGGCGCCCAGAGCATGCCGCCCTTGTGCTCCCAGAACTCGCGCTTCAGCAGGGTGGGGAAGGTGTTCATGCGTAGGTTCCTTTCATCGTGGCGACGAACAGGTCGGCGACGCCCGGAGTACGGAGTTCGCCGAGCTCGGCCAGGCGGTCGCGCGGCTGGCCATCGAACAGGAAAACGGTTTTGCCGAAGACGCTGCGCTCGTCGATAGGCTTGAGCGCGCGGGCGGCCTCGGCTTTGTCGCTGCCGACCATCACTTCATGGAAGCGTTCGCCCACATCGTCCATCGTGGCCTGCAGCACCAGCTTGCCGTCGCGGATGAACACGAGATCGGTGAGGATGTGCTCGATCTCTTCCACTTGGTGCGTGGTGACGATGATGGTTTTCTCTTCATCGAAGTAGCGTTCGAGCAGGTCTTTGTAGAACTGCTTGCGATAAAGAATGTCGAGGCCGAGCGTGGGCTCATCCAGCACCAGCAGCTTGGCGTCGATGGCCATCACCAGTGCCAGATGCAGCTGCACGATCATGCCTTTCGACATCTGCTTGACCTTCATCTTCGGGTCGAGCTTGGTGTGGGCAAGGAAGGCCTGGCACTTCTCGCGGTTGAAGCGAGGGTGCACGCCGGCGACGAAGTCGATGGCCTGCGCCACGCTAATCCAGCGCGGCAGCACCGCGACGTCGGCAATGAAGCAGACCTCGTTCATCAGCGCGTCGCGCTGCGTGCGTGGGTCGAAGCCCAGCACCTTCAAGTCACCTTCGAAATCGATCAGACCGAGGATGGCCTTCAATGTGGTGGTCTTGCCCGAGCCATTGGGGCCGATCAGGCCAACAATGCGCCCCGGAGCAATGTCGAAGTCGATGCGATCAACAGCGACGGACTTGCCGTAGCGCTTGGCCAAGCCACGAGCCGAAATGGAGGCGTTCATGCGTTCACCCCTTGCGCAGGCTTGGCGGCCAACAATTGCTCAGCCGAGAGACCGAGGCGCTCGATGCGCGCCAGAACCAAAGGCCACTCTTCTTTCAGGAAGCGCTCCCGTTCGCTGGTCATCAGCTTGTCTCGTGCTCCGTCTACAACGTACATGCCCAATCCCCTTCGTTTTTCCACCAAGGCCTCGTCGGCCAGTTCTTGGTATGCGCGTGACACAGTGATCGGATTGAGCTGGTAGTCGGCCGCCACCTGGCGCACCGAGGGGAGGGCATCCCCGGACTTCAGCTCTCCGTCGAGCACCATGGCCACGACGCGCTCCTTCAACTGCCGATAGATCGGCGTGCTATCTGTCCAAGCGATGCTCATTAACGTGCTCCCACGTTGGCGCGCTGCGGGCCAAACGAGAAATAAGGCATGGAGAGTTGGGCCCGGCCCTGACCGCTGAAACGGGTCTGGCGCTCAGCGCTTACCTTGTTGGTGGCAAGCGCTACGGCGGCGCTGTGGCCGAGATGGGCGGCAACCGTCGAGGGGCGGGGCGGCTCGCCTAAGGCGTAGCTGAGCGAAAGAAAGCTCGCGGCAACGACCAGGGCGCTGAGGGTGTTGCGGAGTTTGCTGTTCATGGCGGTACCCAGTGAGGTAACGAGGTGGTGTTGTAGGTAACTATAACACTAGATTTTTTGAGGTCAACACCCTCTGCACAAAAAAGGGACCAAACTGATGGCATAGGTCGCCCCCCTGGTTGGCCACTTCGAGGAGATGCGTGATGAAGCGTTGGATGAGTGCCTTGGCACTGGCGTTGGTGATCGCCCAGCCGGCTCTGGCGGGCGTTTTGGACCACGACTACCGCCGGTTGGCCGGGGAAGAGAAGGTGAATCTGGCCCAGGCCTATGCCGGTCAAGTGCTCTTGGTGGTGAATACCGCCAGCAAGTGCGGCTTCACCCCTCAGTACGAAGGCCTGGAGGCCATGCAGCAGAAGTATTCGGCGAAGGGCTTTGCCGTGCTTGGCTTTCCTTCGAACGACTTCATGGGCCAGGAGCCCGGCTCAGAAGAGCAGATCGCGGAATTCTGCACGCTCACTTACGGTGTGAAGTTCCCGATGTTCGAGAAGGT
>JAIXVL010000232.1 GCA_027483045.1 Lysobacteraceae bacterium | reverse complement strand
ACCAAGGCGGGCGAGATCGGCAGCTCCACCATGCCGCACAAGGTCAACCCCATCGACTTTGAAAATGCGGAAGGAAATCTGGGCATCGCAAACGCGCTGCTCGAACACTTCTCGGCCAAGCTGCCCATCAGCCGTTGGCAGCGCGACCTCACCGACTCCACCGTGTTGCGTGCCCTTGGCACCGGCTTTGGTCACACCTTGGTGGCATTGGATTCGCTGTCGAAGGGCTTGGGCAAGCTGGAAGTGAACCCGCAACGCTTGGCCGACGATCTGGACGCCAGCTGGGAAGTGCTGGCCGAAGCGGTGCAAACCGTGATGCGCCGCTATGGCTTGCCCAATCCGTACGAGCAACTGAAAGCCCTCACGCGCGGCCAAGGCATCACGCGCGATTCGATGCGCGAATTCATTGCCACTCTGGATCTACCTGCGCAAGCAAAAGCAGAGTTAATGCAGATGACGCCGGGCAGCTACACGGGCCATGCAGCAGCGCTGGCGAAGTCGATCTGAAGGCTGAAACAATTCCGATGTCCTCGCGTGCCTGCGCCATGATCCCGTCCGCCATTGCTTTGGCCACCTTGGCCTTGGCGGCGCTGGTTCCACTGAGTGCACAGGCCGTGTCGCCGACGCCGCGCTGCCCCGACGACGCGGGCTGGAACGACCCGACACCGCCACTCAAGGTCTTCGGCAATACTTGGTATGTGGGCACCTGTGGCATCAGTGCTCTGCTGATCACCAGCGACGAAGGCCATGTGTTGATCGACGGCGCGACGCCCGAAGCCGGACCGATGATCGTCGAGAGCATTCGCGCGCTCGGCTTCGATCCAACCGACGTGCGTGTCCTGCTGAATACGCACGAGCACATAGATCACGCCGGTGGCCTCGCGGCGCTGCAGGCTGCCACTGGCGCGCCGTTGCGCGCTCGTGCGCCAGGCCTGATGGCGCTGCGCAAGGGCGACATGGATTTCCGTGACCCGCAGGTGGCCTTCCGCATGCCCTCGTTCCCGCCGGTGCGCGTGATCGAAACGCTGGCGGACAACGCCGTAGTTCAAGTTGGCAAACTCGCGATACAGACGCATGCCACACCCGGCCATTCGCTGGGCGGCACCAGCTTCACTTGGACCAGCTGCGAGGGCGAGGTCTGCCACGCAATGGCCTTTGCCGACAGCCTCAGCGCCGTGGCGCCGGAGAGCTACCGCTTCAGCGACCCGACGAATCAGCCGAGTTTCGTGCCCCTGCTGCGGCAGACCTTCTCTACCGTCGCCAACCTGCCCTGCGATGTGCTGATCACGCCGCATCCAATCGCTAGCCGGCTCTGGTATCGCCTCGGCGATGCCGCGACCGAATCTCTCGTCGATGCGGGCGCCTGCCGGCGATACGCGGACGCCGCTGCGAAGCGTCTCGACGCACGCCTTGCCTCGGAACAGAAGGCCAAGCCATGACCAAAAGAACCGCTTCCCCGGTGATCAAGACACTCCCGATAGAAGTGGATGCCCGCGGCAAAGGGCCGTTGGGCATGACGGCCGAGGTATTTCTGCGCGACTACTGGCAGAAACGCCCGCTCTTGATCCGCAACGCATTTGCTGATTTCGAAACACCGATCACGCCCGATGACTTGGGTGCGCTGTCACTCGAAGCCACTGCACTGTCGCGCCTGATTCTGTGGGATCGGAAGAAAGACGCCTGGACCGTGGAAACTGGCCCATTGCCGGAAGACCGCTTCGATCGTGTGCCTAAGCGCGATTGGACGTTGCTGGTGCAAGACGTGGACAAGTGGGACCCAGACGTTCGCGTGCTCGTGGGGCGTTTCGACTTCCTACCGCGATGGCGCATCGACGACATCATGATCAGCTTTGCCGTTGAAGGCGGCTCGGTGGGCGCACACGTCGACCAGTACGACGTGTTTCTGCTGCAGGGCATGGGCCACCGCCGCTGGCAGATCAGCGACAACGCCAGTGCACCGGTCGACTATCGACCCGATGCGCCGATCAAACTGCTCAAACAGTTCGAGCCGACGCACGAATGGACTCTGGGGCCCGGCGACATGCTGTATCTGCCGCCCGGTCTGGGTCATCACGGCGTGGCGCTCGACGAGTGCCTCACGTTTTCGCTGGGCATGCGTGCGCCATCGAAGGCTGAGCTGATCGAAGACTTCGCGCTCGAGCTCGCGAGCCGCAGCCCCGAACACGAGCGTTACGGCGATTCGGACTTGGTGCCTCCCGGCGATACCTTCGAAATTGACGAGGCCGCTTTGGCACGCGTGCGCGCAACCTTGGGCCCAATGGCTGACGATGATGCTCTGGTGCGGCGCTGGTTTGGCCGTTTCATCACGCGTTACCGCGCGTCCGGCGACATCCGCCCGCCCAAAAAAGCGCCAAGCACTGAGACGCTCGAGGCAGCAGTGATTGCGGGCGGACACATTCAACGCCACCCGTTCAGCCGCGTCGCCTGGATGCGCGAAGGCAAGAACACTGCAGTGCTCTTCGTTTCGGGCAGCGATGCCGAAGGTTTGCGGCAAAAGGATGCTGCCCTGCTCTGCCGTCAGGACACGCTTGGCGCCACTGAATGGGCCGCATTGGATGGCGCTGCTCGCGAGACGGTCGCAGTGCTTGCAGGGCTTGGGCACTACCGCGTGCTTGCTGCTCGAAAGCCGCGCGGTGCAATGCGACGCCGCTGAGTTGTCAAAAGACCTGACGCCTGCGGCGTACGGCGCTACGCTTGTGCTTCAAAACCCGTAGCGAATGCCCGCTTATGAATGCTGATTTTCGCGTTGAACCCGCCGACTACCGCGTTGATTTCGCAGACTTGCGAGCCGTTCGGGAGCCTGTTTTTGTCGTTGAGCAACAAGTACCCATTGAAGAAGAGTGGGACGAGCTCGACCCGCAGTGTCGGCATGTGATCGCGCGCGACAACAACAACACACCCATCGGCACCGGGCGACTCACCCCAGAACGCAAGATTGGTCGCATGGCCGTCGTGGCGACTTGGCGCGGCAAGGGCGTGGGTGGTGCACTGCTCGAGGCACTGATGGACGAAGCACGCGCGCTTGGCTGGCCCGAAGTCACTTTGAACTCGCAAACGCACGCCATGCCGTTTTACGCGGCCTATGGCTTCGAAGCCTTTGGTGACGAATTCATGGAAGCCGGAATTCCGCACCGCAAGATGCGCAAGGCTTTGAACGCCCCGGATCCCGGCCGGCGCCCACGCCCAGCACCGCAAGGCGATGCGGCAATCATCGAGGTCGACAGCGAGACCGCCGTGCGCGACACAGCGCTCAAGGTGCTGTCGCGCGCGCGCCGCGAGATACGCGTGTTTACGCGCGATTTGGAACCTGGGCTTTACGGCTTTGTCGCTGTTGTTGAAGCGCTGCGTGCTTTTGCCACGTCGGGTCGCGCGCCCATGGTGCACATCATCGTGATTGAACCGGAGCGCCTTCGCGCGGAAGGTCACGCCCTTTTGGCCCTGACGCAACGCCTGCCCTCAGTGTTTCGTTTGCGCACGCCCATCGACCCGGAAGATCGCCAAGCTGCGGAAGGGTTCATCGTGGCGGACGAAACGGCGTATCTCTTTCGGCCTCTCGCTACACGATTCGAGGGCGGCGCCTGTCTTGATGGTCCCGCACGCGCAAGCCAATTGGCGCAGGAGTTCGACCGCCGTTGGGAGCGTGCGCGCGAACTCACCGAAGTGCGCGCTATCGGTATTTGAGTTCGAGCTACTCGGCAGTGAGCGCTGAGCGTCGAAGCATCATCTCGAAGCGGTAGGCGTCAGGACTCTGCTGCTCGATGCTGAGCAACTCGACCGAATTGCTTACCGGTGCGGCTGCAGCATCCAACGCGCGAAGGCTGTCGGAGACCGCCCGCATCGATGACGCGCTCCCCACCACGAAGACACGATCATCTGCGTTGCGTACCGAGGTGATGGAACACCCACTGGCAAGATAGGCCGAAAGGCGTTT
>JAIXVL010000136.1 GCA_027483045.1 Lysobacteraceae bacterium | reverse complement strand
GTCTTCGTCCAAGCGAACCGCCGACTCGGAGGTGTCTGCGCTGAGCACACGCGTCACCAAGGCATCGGTGTGTACGCGCAGTAAGTGCTCGGGTGTGGCCGGTGGCGCTTCGAGCCACTGCAGTTCGGGAAATGCGGCTCGCAGCGCGCCAGTGACTGCTTCAAGACGCGCCGGGCACTCGGGATGGCCCGCGCCCGGCTGGTGTTCAAGGCAAGCGGGATGGGTGTAGACCCGCATCAGCGACGACGATCGTGGTTCCACAGCACTTCGCCGTGGCCGCTGGCGCGCGCCAACACGCGGCACAGCACGAAAAGAAGATCGGAGAGGCGATTCAGATAGCGAATGGCTTCCGGTCGAACGGCGTCGTGATGCGAGAGCGTGACCACTTCGCGCTCAGCGCGGCGCGTGATGGTGCGCGCCATGTGGGCTTGCGCCGCCGCCATGCCGCCGCCAGGCAGGATGAAATCCTTTAACGCGGGAAGATCAGCATTGAAGCGGTCGAGCGTGGCTTCCAAACGATCGATATCCGACTCGTGAATGGCGGCATGTCCCGGAATGCAGAGCTCGCCGCCCAAATCGAACATCTGGTGCTGCACCGAAACCAGAACCTCACGCACTTCATCGGGAATCTCGCAGGCCAACACCACGCCGATGGCGCTATTGGCCTCATCCACGGTGCCGTAGGCGGTGACGCGAGCCGAATCTTTCGAAACACGCGAGCCATCTCCCAGCCCGGTGCTGCCGTCATCGCCGGTACGGGTGTAAATCTTGGAGAGGCGATTGCCCACGAGAATCTTCCGTCGAATAGAGGCGCCCAGAATGCTCCGGGCGCTGTCGCTACCGCGTCAGTCTGCGCGGGCCTGATCGAATGCCGACAGCCCGCGGACTTGCGCGACCAGTACATGCACAACCGCACCCAAAGCAGCGTAAAGGAAGGCCACGCGGGTGTACGGCAGCAGCCAGTCGCTGTAGTTCTTGGCCCAGCCGGCGAAGGTGGGCTCGGCAACGCTGGACGAGAACCAATAGAAGCCGCCCTGCGCAAACAGGTGGCAAGCGGCGGCGCCCACGGCCAAGGCCAGAACGGCACGGCCCAGTAGCGCGAAACTAGGCACGCGGCCTTGCGCGCTGGCCCAAGTGCCCGCCAGCCAAAGCGAAGCGTGGGCCGGCAACAGGAACCAATAGCCCGGGGACACGCAATAGTGCTGCCAGAAGCTCAAGCCACTCGCAGTGATCACGACGTAATCCACCAACACCGCCAACGCCATCAGGGCGGGAAACGCCCAGCGCATATGGCCCTTCAAATAAAAGCCAGCCGCAAAGAAAACCGCCCACGAGGCGTCCGGCATGGGGCCGAAATGGTGAGCGCGGGTGGCTGCCATAACGAGGGCGAGAGCAGCGAACACGGCGAACGCGTGTCGGAGAGAAAGGCGCATGGGCTGGGCAATGAGGTGCGTAAGCGAAGACCCAGAGTCTAGCCGATGGTGCTGCCGCGTATCATGCCGGCATGACGGTTCACGACTTTGATGTGGTGATTGTGGGGGGCGGCTTGGTCGGCTGCAGCCTTGCCTGCGCCTTGGCACCTTCGGGTCTGCGCATTGGGCTGGTGGATCAACCTGCCGGGCCGACGCGCGGCTTGGCGCAGGATCAGCGCAAGCTGGCACTGGCCGCCGCCAGCGTACGCGCCTTGGGCACTTTGGGCGTGATCAAGCAGTTGAAGACCCAGCCGACCGCCATTCGCCGCATTCACGTCTCGCGCCAAGGCGATCTTGGTGCGGTTCGCCTCGAGGCGTCCGAGTTCGGGCGTGAGGATTTGGGTGCCGTTTTGCTGGCCGGCGATTTGGGCGCGGCGCTGCAGTCTTCTGTGGCGGCGTTGCCACAGAACGTGCGAAGCGTGGCGGGCCGGGCAACCTTGCTTGCAGGTGCGCAGAGCGTTCGTTCGGTGCGAGTGGACGCAGAGCACGGCGAGGAGGTTTGGAATTCCGCCCTGCTGGTGGCCGCCGACGGCACCGCTTCGCCGCTGAGAACCGCCTTGGGCGTGAGCGTCGAGACCTTCGACTACGAGCAAACCCTGATCGTGACCAGTCTGCGCGCGTCGAGTGCACCCGACGGCACGGCGTACGAGCGTTTCACCGATACGGGGCCTTGCGCCTTGCTGCCGATGTCCGGTGGCCGCTATGGGGCGTTGTGCGGCGTGGCGGCGAATGAGGCGGACGACGTTCTCCAATTGAATGCCGTCGAGTACGCCGAGTTCTTCCAGAAGCGCTTTGGCTGGCGCGCAGGCCGCGTGCTGGACGTGGGCGAGCGCTTCGCTTGGCCTTTGCGCCGCGTCGTGGCGAGCAAGGTCATCGCTGAGCGCGCCGTGCTGATGGGCAATGCCGCGCAAACCATCCACCCGATTGGCGCGCAAGGCTTCAATCTTGGCTTGCGCGACGCGCTGAGCTTGGCGGATGTGCTCGCGGAAGCGGTTGGCGATGTGGGCGCAATGGACGTCTTGGCTGATTACGAACAGCGCCGCCGCGAAGATCGTGAGCAAACCTTGGCCTTCAGCGATGGACTGGCACGCATAACGCGCGGAAGTAGTTTCTTGCACCACGTGGGCCGCAGCGTGGGCTTGCTCGCGATGTCACTGGATGCCGGATTGCGTGCCCAGTTGGCGGCAGGCGCTATGGGTTATCGCGGCCGTGTGCCGCGCTTGGCGAGAGAGCCCGCATGAGTCGCGAACCCTTGGATGCTTTGGTTGTGGGTGCCGGCGTGGGTGTG
>JAIXVL010000053.1 GCA_027483045.1 Lysobacteraceae bacterium | reverse complement strand
GTGCTGTGTCTGGGAATGGTCAGACCGGCCCCACGAATGCCGCGCTGCCCTCGCCGCTCGTTATCGAAGCCCGAGACAACGGCGCACCGATTTCGGGCATCGGCATTACCTGGTCGGTGGTTTCCGGCAGCGCAACCCTCAACGCCCCCGGAAGCACTACCGACGCCAGCGGACGAGCTCAGACCGGCATCACCTTCGGCAATACGCCAGGCACTGTCGTGGTGAGGGCCGTGCGGCAGGACGATCCCACGATGCCTGTCGACTTCACCCTGACCAGCACGCTGGTGCGCACCCTCAGTGCTGTGTCAGGTAACGGCCAAACTGGTCCCACCAACGCCCCTTTGCCCTCGCCATTGGTGATTGAGGCGCGCGATAACGGCCAATTTGCTGCCGGCATCGGCATCACCTGGTCGGTGGTTTCCGGTAGCGCCACACTAACGGCGTCCGGCAACACCACCGATACCAGCGGACGAGCTCAAACCGGAATCACCTTCGGCAACACGCCGGGGCCAGTAGTGATCCGCGCCACTCGAAACGACGACAGCGCCGTATTCACCGACTTCCTCGCAACCTCCACCTTTGTTCGAACACTCGCTGTCATTTCTGGCCAAGGACAGCAGGGACTCGCCGGTTTGCCGCTTCCTAGCCCGATCATCATTGAAGTGCGCGGAAATGGCGTGCCTGAGCCAGATGTCGATGTTGAGATTTCACTGGCAGGTGGAGCGACCATCAGTGACTCGTCCCCACCAAGCTCACGAGTCGTTCGAAAGACGGGTGCCGATGGCCGGGTCACGGTCGGTGTCACGCTCGGCCCGATAGCAGGCGGCGTGGCCATTCAAGCCAGCGTACCGAGCACCCCCGGACTCAGTGCGAGCGCTGCTGCGACTTCCACTACTTTGGCCACGCTCCCGGTTCTGCCTGAACTGCAAGAGCTTGGCGGTGCCGTGCAAGAGGCCTGCGGAACGATCGCAGCCATCCCGCCTGCGCAACGGAGCGCAAGCCAAAACGACTTGCTTTTGCGCTGCCAGAGTTTTGCGGGCGTCTCGCCCGATCAGTTGAGTAATGCGTTGGATGAACTGCTACCGGACACCGCACTCGCGATGGTCAGTGTTGCGTTGCAAGCCGGCCAAGCCCAGTTCGACAATCTCCGAGCGCGCATCACCACTTTGCGCTCGCGTACTCAAGGTCGCGGTTCCAACAACCTCGCGATCGCTGCGCCCATGGGTGCGGTGCCGCTTACCGGCGTTTTCGATGCTCTGCTGGGCGTTGATCAAGCAGACGACGTGGGCGCCGACTTCGATCGCTGGGGCTGGTTCCTTTCCGGCACCTTGGGGCGTGGCGAAGCAGAGCCAGGGCGCAGATCGCCCGCTTACGATTTCGACATCAATGGCTTGACCGCCGGCGTGGACTACCGGTTCAGCGATCAACTGGTCGCCGGCGCGTCGCTGGGCTACACCCGACAGGACACCGAACTTAATGGGAACGAAGGCAGTGTCGATGCGCGTGGCTACAGCCTTTCCGCGTATGCCACCTACTTCCGCGACCAAAGCTGGTACACCGATGCGGTGATGACTTGGGGCCGAAACGACTACACCTCGCAACGTCGCATCCGCTACTCGCTTAGCGGCCCGGGTGGCGTCAGCAGTGTTGATCAACTGGCCCGTGCGCAACTCGACGGCGACATGCTTTCACTGGCCAGTACCGTGGGGTACGACTACCAGCACGGCAGCTGGACGCTTGGTTCCTATGGCCGCCTGCTCTATTCGAAGATTGACATGGGCTCAGGCCGCGAGGTGATTGGTGGGGGCACGGGCAGTGGCCTTGCGCTCGAAATCTTCCCTGGAACGCATACCTCTTTCGCCAGTGTGGCGGGCGCCAAGTTCAGCTCGGCGATCAGCCAGGATTGGGGCATTTTGATGCCGCAGTTCCAAATCGAATGGGAGCGCGAATACCGCGACGATCCGCAGCGCGTGGCTGCCCGTTTCTTGGCTGATCTAAACAGCTCGCGCTTCACGATCGACGGCGACCCCATCGACAACAGCTTCTTCCGCATCGGTGCCGGACTGTCCTTCTTGGTCGCAGGTGGGCGCTCAGGCTTCTTCCTACTGGAACGCGTCGTCGGCAAGTCCGGCTTCACTCAAACCAATCTCGCCCTCGGGTTCCGTGGCGAGTTCTAAGCACACCAAACTCAACGCGCCGCTCGCCCATAGGGCTGGCGGCGGCCACCCACTTCACGGCAAAGTGGCAGCCTGTGAAGATCGTCGCCACGAGGCGGAGCACCAGCAATGATCGAGTTTGGGCACCTCAGCCACGTGGGCTTACGCCGCGAGCTAAACGAAGACACCTACTACGGTGATGCCGAGCTCGGTCTGTGGCTGGTTGCTGACGGAATGGGAGGCCACGACTCCGGCGAGGTGGCGAGCGCTCTGGCGCGCGACTCCATTGTTCGCGAGGTGCGTGCGGGCAAGGGGCTTGCCGATGCCATTCGCCGCGCAAACGAAGACATCATTCGCCAATCGCGTACCCGCAACGAAAGCATGCCCATGGGAACAACCATCGTCGCGATTCGCGTCACGCCGGCAGGCCGCTTCGAGTTGGCTTGGGTCGGTGATTCACGTGCTTATCTGTGGAACGGCAAGCTGCAACAAGTCTCGTCCGATCACAGCTACGTTCAAGAGCTGATCGATCAGGGGCAACTCACGCACGAGCAAGCGCGCAGCCATCCCTATCGAAACGTGGTGACCAAAGCACTCGGCGTTACTGAACCCGACAAACTGAGTGTCGAAACCGTGGCGGGGGAGCTACGGCCTGGCATGCAGATTCTTCTCTGCAGCGATGGCCTCACGGAAGAAGTGGACGATGCGATGATCGCCAAGGCACTCGCCCAGAACGACATCAGTGCGCAAGAGTGCGTGGATCACCTCGTGGCTGCCGCGCTCGATGGCGGCGGCAGCGACAACGTGACCGCCGTTTTGGTGAGGCGCGCCTAAAGCTTTGCGGCAAGCAAGCTGCTCGAGTGGCTAATCACCACCGCGATCAGTTACCGCGCATCGCCGCGTCGGCCTTCTGCTTCAACTCCAGCAAACCCTCGTCCTGTGGCCTTGCTTCGAGTCCGTAACCCGCAATCAAACTGCAAGCAGTCCATCGCTCGGCGACGCACAACTTTGTGGCCGAATCACGATAGAAGCCAGCAACCGCATCCACACCCGCCGCAGCGCGTGCATTGCTGGGATCGCTGGCCAACACTTTGGAAAACAGACCCAAGGCACTGTCCTCATCGCCGCGAAGCTGCCGGCCCGTTTTGCCCTCGACCTGTGTGCCCTCGTGCAGATAGGCCTCAGCCTGAGTCAAGGCAAGCTCGATGTCCGACTCGGAAAGCGACGTAGGGGCCGCTTCAGGACCCGAAGCAGGTGCCTCAAAACCCACCGAGCCTGCATCCGTCGCCGGCGTCGCGGTTGTTGTATCCACGACCACCTGTGGCGAACGCCATGGCGCCCAGAGTGCAATCGCCAAGATGGCCACCACCGCCACACTCACGCCGCCAATCAGACCCCAAGGGCGTTCACTCGCCTCAGCACCCCCGGCTCCGCCTGAGGCTTTGCCGGACACCCGAGTACGTTGCTGAGTTGCTGCAGCCGTTGGCTGGCGCGATAAGCCCTCGCGGTTCTCGAATGCCTGCACATCCACAGCGCCTGGAGGCGCGGTCGGCAAAAGCCTTTGCACCGCCGCCACGACCGCAGCACCGGTGTTGTAGCGCTCCGATGGCATCTTTGACATCAGCCCATTGAGCAAGGGCTGCAACCACGAATGCTGCACCGGCAACGTGGGCGTGGGTTGCGTGACATGCGACAGCGCCACGGAGAACGCATCAGGCGCTTCGTAGGGCGGCTTGCCGGTCAGCATCTCCACCAGCATCGCGCCCAAGCTGTAAAGATCAGAGCGGCCGTCGACTGACTCACCGCGCGCCTGCTCGGGGCTCATGTAATCCGGTGTACCCACCGACATACCGGCCATGGTCGAACTGTTGCTGCCGTCCATCGCCTTCGCGATACCGAAATCAGCCAAGACGGCACGGCCATCCTTGCGAAACAGCACATTGCCCGGCTTCACATCGCGGTGGACCACGCCTTTCTCGTGCGCGTAATCCAAGCCATGCGCGATATCGCACAGCACATTCAAGGCTTCACCCACCGACAAGCCTTCATCGGTGATGCGCTCTTTCAATGTGCCGCGCGGAATGTATTCGGCCGAAAGGTAGTAGATGCCGTTATGGCAACCGATATCGTGAATGGTCACGACGTTCGGATGCTGCAGTTTCGCCGTGAGCTTGCCTTCCTTGAGGAAGCGCTCTGCGAACTCCGGATTAGCGGCAAGCGCGGGCGCCATGACCTTCAAGGCTACTTCGCGGTCCAAGGACTCTTGCACCGCAAGAAACACCGAGGCCATGCCACCCTGCCCGAGCGTTCGCAGAATGCGATAGCCCGGAATGGTGATGTCGACGGCCTGCAGCAACACGGTCGAATTCATGCGTCGGTCCCCCAGACCAGTGTGCCACCCGATTTCTTCGCCACTCGAGCAAGACGCGCGCGGTGCGCTGCAGCTTCATCTTCACTCAACATACGACGGACCACCGGAGCTAAGGCCAACAATATGCCGTCATTGGATGCCTTGGCGGCCGCGTCTTCAGCACCCAAAGCGAACTCGCTCTGGCCCGAGGTCATCGCCAGATAAACATCGGCCAATAGCTCGGCATCGAGCAACGCGCCGTGCAAGGTGCGATGCCCGTTGTCCACCCCCAAACGTTTGCACAAAGCGTCGAGCGAATTTCTCTGCCCCGGAAAGCGCTGCTTGGCCAAGGCCAGCGTGTCGAGCACTCCCGACGCGTGGTCGCCGATCACTCCGAAGTCCGGCCCCAGACGGGCGAGTTCGGAATTCAGAAAGCCGACGTCGAAGGCCGCGTTGTGAATCACCAGTTCCGCGCCACGAATGAACTCAAGGAACTCCCCCACCACATCGGTGAAGAGCGCCTTGTCACGCAGAAAATCCCAACTCAAGCCGGTGACTTCTGCGGCGCCGGGTTCCATCTCGCGCTCGGGATTCAGATAACGCTGGAAATGACGGCCCGTTGGACGGCGCTCCACCAGTTCAATGCAGCCGATTTCGACAACGCGATTGCCCTTCTCCCAAGACAGGCCCGTCGTTTCCGTATCGAGAATGACCTGACGGCTCATGCCCGCGCCCCATCGCGAACCTTCTCGGCCGCAGCGCGGGCCAGCGCATCCACGCGCTCGTTGTCGGGGTGCCCTGCATGACCTTTCACCCAACGCCACTCAATCCTGTGCGCCTGTGCAGCGGCATCCAAGCGTTGCCATAAATCTTGATTCTTCACCGGGTCGCCCCCGGACGTTTTCCAGCCTTTGCGCTTCCAACCCGCCAGCCACTCGCTGATTCCCTGCTGCACATACTTTGAGTCCGTGAACAGGACAGCCTCGCAGGGCTGCTTCAACGCCTCCAAGGCGGCGATGGCGGCCATCAACTCCATACGGTTGTTGGTGGTGTGGGCCTCGCTACCGGCGATTTCGCGCTCTGTGCCGTTGAAGCGCAGCAGCGCGCCCCAGCCGCCTGGGCCAGGATTGCCCAAGCAGGCGCCGTCGGTATGGATTTCAATCGATTTCATAGACCGATTATGCGGGCCGGCTCATGCCGCCGGAACACCCGGCGTGATCGACCACCGCTGACGGGCCTGGCGCAACGGTGTCAGGCCAATGTCCCTTCTGATCGCCAACACCGCCCAGGCCACTCTCCCCAAAGGAACGCGCGACTTCGGCGGCCCCAGTTCCGCCGCGCTGGGCGGCGACCAACGAGGGCCGAGTACTTGGCTGGCCAAACTCTCGAGACCGTTGGCTCTGAGTTCCCGATCCACCCAGCGACGCGACACGGCCGAGACACCCGCAGGTCCCCAACGCAGGCGCGCCAAGCCGTAGGGATTGATGCCCATCACCAGCAATCGTCCGCCTGGGCACAACAGGCGCGCGCACTCGGCCAACAGGCGCTCTGGGTCTTGGACGCTTTCAAGGACGAAGCGAAGTTCGATACGACTCACAGAGCCCGTTGCAAGCGGTATCAGGCCCTCCTCGCCACGCCATGGGCCTTGCCAACGCCCCAGCGATGGATGGAAGCGTCCGACCGTCGCGAAGCGCGCCTGAGCCTCGGGAACCGCCCAGTCACTCGTGGGAACGAACTGCAGCATGACCTGCCCACCCAAGTCGGAAGGCTCGCCCGCCCAATGGCGTTGCGCCTCCTCGAGCAGGCCGCGGGCCAAAGAAGTGGTTAGCCAAGTGCGCAGGGCCTCGGCTTGACGGTGGTGTCGAATCAGCGGCATGGTCGCGATTGTGCGGCAAAGCCCCGCGTCGGTCATTGCGCCCTCATGACACAGCTGTTGGCCTTCCGCGCCCCGCGCGACAATCCTGAGCACACTGAAGGCGCAGCGGATCTGGTGGGCCAGACCGGAGCCCAGATGTACGCCGCAAAGGGCACTGGGCGACGAACTCTGGCTTGGGGCAAATGCTTTGCTGCGAGTGTGCTCTCCTGCCTGCTGGTGCTCAGTGGCTGCGCAACCGTCCCCCGCCCCTCCTCGCCCAACTCTTTGGAGCCAGAGGAGCCCGTCAGCACCGTCGTTCTTCCTTCGCCTGCGAAGGCGCCACAAGAACCGAGCAAGGCGGTTGAGGACAGCCCTGCCCCAGCGCCTTCCCCGCCCCCGCGCATTGCCAACGGCAGCGAACTCTTTGAGCGCTTGCGCGCCCAGCTCAGTCCCCCGGCATGCGTACGAGGCACTCAGAACGAGGCCTGGCGGCGACGTTACACAGCACATCCACGCGCCTTCGAGGCGCAGCTCCGTAACGCGCTACCGATCATGGCCTTCGTTCTTGAGAACGTCGAGGAACGCAAACTCCCGGGCGAATTTGTTCTCATCCCACTGATCGAGAGTGGCTACCGGGCCAACGCACGGGGCCTCCGAGGTCCGCTAGGGCTTTGGCAAATGATTCCAAGCACCGCGCGTAATCACGGCCTCCGAGTGGAGCGCGGTCACGATGATCGTTTGTCGGTAGAGGCGTCCACTGAGGCCGCGCTGAGCTACTTGAGCACCCTCCACTCCGAGTTTGGCGAGTGGCGCGCGACTGCGATGGCTTACAACGCGGGTGAAGGCCGCTTGCGCCGTGCGTTCGCGCGCGCTGGGAAAGCCCAGGTCTCAGGAGAACGCCGGTTGCCTGCTGGAATGTCCGGCATCACTTACGCCTATGTCGCCAAGCTCCATGCGCTTGCCTGCCTGATTGCTGCACCGCAGCGACACGGTCTGAGTTTGCCTACCGATGCGTTCACGCCTTTCGGCGCGGCAGCGGCCACCGATAGCCGACCCAACGCAGCACTCGCTGCTGCGGCAGCTGAATCCGCAACGAGCGCCTCCGAGCGAACACACCGCGTCCAAGCAGGCGAAACCCTGTGGCGCATTTCGCGTCGCTATGGCGTTTCGCTGGATGCCCTGCTTCGTGCCAACGGTTTGCGCAAAGACGGCGTTTTGCGCATTGGCCAGGACCTCCGCATTCCACACTGAGGCGTACAGTTGGCGCAACGCGCGGTCGCCGTCACACTGTGCCGCTAGCACGCTATTGAATCGCCAAACATAGAGGGTAATCGCATGGGTTTTCTTGCAGGTAAGCGCGCACTGATCACTGGTATTGCCAGCCAGCGATCCATTGCGAACGGCATCGCTGAAGCCATGCGCCGCGAAGGCGCAGAACTCGCGTTCACGTACCAAAACGATAAGCTGAAATCGCGCGTTGAAGATGCCGCCGCGGAGTACGGCTCGTCGCTCGTGTTTCCGCTCGATGTCGCCGACGATGCACAGATTGATGCGTTGTTTGCCGAACTGGGTAAACACTGGGATGGCTTGGACATCCTTGTGCACTCCATTGGCTTTGCGCCGCGCGAAGCACTCGATGGCGGGTACCTCGACCACCTCACCCGCGAGAACTTCCGCATCGCGCATGACATTTCGGCGTACTCGCTTTCTGCGCTCGCCAAATCGGCTCGCCCGATGATGCGTGGTCGCTCGTCCAGCATCCTCACCTTGAGCTACTTGGGCGCAGAGCGCGCGCTGGCCAGCTACAACGTCATGGGCGTCGCGAAGGCCGCCTTGGAGGCAAGTGTTCGCTATCTCGCCCTGAATCTCGGCCCGGAGGGCATTCGCGTGAATGCAGTGTCGGCAGGCCCCATCAAGACTTTGGCGGCTTCCGGCGTGGGCAACATCCGCAAGATGCTCAAGCATGTTGAAGAGCAGGCCCCGATTCGCCGCAACGTTACGATCGAGGACGTGGGCAATGTCGCGGCCTTCCTTTGCTCGGACTTGGCTGCAGGCGTGACCGGCGAGGTCACCTATGTCGATGGCGGCTACAACATTCTGGGCATGGCTGGTCTCGATACCGAAAGCCACTGAGGCCACGCGTCACGGCAGGAGGCGGCGCACGATTCACTGTGTGGCCGATGGCAGCACAGTCGCAGTCAACAGCACGCCAGTGGCGAAAACACCGCCATACAACAAGGCCCGCTTTCGCGGGCCTTGTCTTTGTCGCATCCGGTTTTCAGCAAGCAACCCTTTCGTCGTTACAGGCGATCTTCTGCGACAGTGATCGTGAACTGATCACGCAGCGACTTAACGAAAGCTGCGCGCTCCATCTCACCGCGCATCTGCGCCAACTGCTGAAGAATCTGCGTACGAATCTCCGGAGTCAGCCCAGCGAGGTCGCCGGGAGTCGACTTCGTAGCGACCACCAAGGCAAAGCGGCCGCCCGCCAAGCTGGCCAAGCCAACATCTGCTGCTTCCCCCGCAACAAGCGGCTTGAGGCGGAAGCCTTCGCGCACCAGTGCGGAATCCGGGGTGCCGGATTGTCGATTCAGCGCCAGCGATTCCTGAGCCATCACACCCAGTTCAAGCGCAATAGCGTCCAAGGACTCGCCTTTCTTCGCGCGTGCCAGCAGAGCATCCGCCTGCGCCCGAGCTGCCTTTTCGCGTGCGTCAGCAAGAATGTCACCAACGATTTGGTCACGAACTTCCGCGATCGGGCGGACTGCGGCAGGCACATGCTCAGTCACCTGAAGGACAAGCACTTGGTTCTGGCCAATCTCAATAGGATCGCTGACTTGGAGATCATCTTTCTGCGGACGTGAGAACGCGGCGGCACGAACTGCCTCGATAGCCGCCACACCTTCCCCAGTGTTTCGGGTGAATGCCGGAACGTTCTTTACTTCCACGCCCATCTCAGCAGCCACGGTGGTCAGCGAGGCTGGCGAGCGAAGGATCGCATCCACCAACTGACCAGACTTCTCGTTGAACAGGCGCTCGCGCTCGGCATCGGCAAACTCAGATTCAAGCTGCGCACGCACAGCCTCGAACGGCTGCAAGGTGCCTTCCACTAGATTGGACAGCTTGATCACGTGCCAGCCCTGGTCAGTACGCACCGGGTCGCTCACCTGATTACTCGCAAGCGCAAACACAGCATCTTCGAACAGCTTCGGAAACTGGTCCTTACCAATCGGACCCAAATCGCCGCCGGCGTCTTTCGTACCTAAGTCTTCGCTGGCTTCCGCTGCCAGCGCAGCAAAATCCGCGCCTTCGACACGAGCGCGTTGAGCGATCGCCTCCGCTTTCACGCGAGCCGCTTCAACCGCCGCGGCATCGGCGTCAGCCGCCACATTGATCAGGATGTGTGCAGCGCTGCGCTCTTCCTCAGTACC